>CASECH010000090.1 GCA_949286405.1 uncultured bacterium | reverse complement strand
TATAAAACTTTGACAGTAAACAACGAAGCCCAAATTCCAGTTAACGCAGTAATAACAGGTACTATTAACTGGTCATCAAATCTTGCCCAAACCAATACATAGCTCAACCCGATTCCATGTTCAGGATCATAATCTCTATTAAACATCCATAAAATAGATTGCAATGCAATTACAGAACCTATCCATTTTGCAGTAAAAATGTCATATTTACCTTCAATAAAATGCTTATAAAAATATCCAAGATAAACAAACAATAGTGAAAACATCGTACGTATAACAACAAGCATTAAAGGAGTCAGTGCAAATATTTTAGCAAAAGGAATAGCAAGAACCCCTATAATTGAAAAAACTGACAAATGGAAAATTTTGTTATCTTTAATTCCCCTCAACACCCTAAATACAAATAAAAAGACAATCATAGTCATAAATAATTGTGTCACAAACCACAAAGGACAAGATAAATCAAACTGATGTCCATTAAGAAACGGAGTTATAAAAAAGTTCTTCCAAGAAACAGGCATTCCCCAAAACTTCCCTGTCCACTTCGCAATTAAAACTGTGACACCAAAATAAAAACAGTTATACAAAAAATACGGCAACAAAAGTGTTTTCATTCTTCTTTGTACAAAAGTTGCAACATCATCAAGATATTTTTCTTTGAACAAATATCCTGAAATAAAAAAGAACAGAGCTAACTGAAAAGAATATGGAGGAAACATACCAAGTAATGAAAACTCTAAATGACCTGATACAACAAGTAAAATTGCTAACGCCTTCAGTACAGTGACTTTATTATCACGAATATTCTCTGCCATAATCTCTTAACCCTCTGATTTTATTTCTCGAATATATTACCATAGAAAAAACCGTGATAAAACACGGTCTTTTCTACTAAATTTAATTATTTTGAAAGGTAGTTTAAAATAGCTTCTGCAAATTGCCTACTCGATTGAAAATTTTGACCTGTAATTAAATTTCCATCCTCTACAATATTTATTGCACCATTTTTATCCGCAGTAAAAAATGCATTCTCATTTTTCAACATATCTTCTAAAAAGTATGGAACCAATTTATCTTTACCGGCACTAATTTCTTCGTCATTGGTAAAACAAGTCAGTGTCCTTCCGTTCACAAAAGCCAGTCCATCTTTTTGTTTGGCTGACAAAAGTGCTGCAGGTCCATGACAAATTGCAGCGATTAATTTGTCATTCTCTGCAAAATATTCTATTACTTTTGCAACTAACTCACTTTTTGCAAGGTCATACATTGGTCCATGCCCGCCAGGAAAAACTATTGCATCATAGTGAGTATAATCAACGTTTTCTAATTTTTCGGTGTGTGATAAAATTTCTTTTGCCTTGTGCCATTTTATATCTTCAACCAAATTCTCACTCAATGGGTCAATAGGAGATTTACCTCCGTTTATCGATGCAACTGTAACCTTACAACCTTGATCAATAAATTTATTATAAGGAATTGCAAATTCTTCAAACCAAACCCCTGTTCTATGATGATCATCAAACTTGTCTGTATTAGTTACAATCATTAGAATTTTTTTCTCTGCTTTTGGTATTTCAAAACTGCAACTTTCCATATTCAATTCATATTCTTTATCTTCAGACATAAAAAAAGCCCTCCTTTGGTTTTTAGGAAAACCTAAATTGATAAGATTTTATATTAGAAAGTTGAATACCAAAACAGACAATCAAGAAAAATGCTAAATAAGTTTTCTGCTTACAATCATATTAAGAAAACAATTTTGTATTTTTTCTATCGACTCTATCTGCTAAAAATGTAGAAATTATAGGGATTACAATATAGTAAATTCCACCAAGAATTAAAGTTGTTTTGGCAATTTTTAAACCTTCGATGTAATCAGCTAATTTGGGTGAATTTTTATTTGCTTCAGTAAATTTTTCCACAAATTTTTCAAAATTTTTCTTGACCAAACTATTTACTGCATAACCACCAGTCAGACACAATCCTGTTGATATTGCTGAGTTATACATAAGTGGTTTTTTACGTGATTCTTCTATTTTTTTATTACGCTTAGTTTGTTGCATAAAAGATGCCGTAATCAAAACATCAGTCAAAGACATAATATGTTGTTCAAAATTTGTATTATGGAATTTTTCAGATAATTTTTGAAGTGATTGTGTATCCATTATTTTCCCGATACCTTTTGACAACCCCTCAATAACTACCGATTGAGAACCTGTAAAAGACGGTGCTGGAGATTTTTTCTGTATTTTGGAATTATTGATATCATCTTTTTTATTTGCATCGCGTTTCGGGAATATTTTTGACATTAATGGCGGTATAAATGCACATGTCATAATAGATTTTGGAACAGCTATTACAAATCCGACACCTAGAGTAAATAATTGTGTTGCAAAATTGTATGTACTTGATTTAGCAAGATTTTTATTCTCTTTTTTAAAAAATTCAACAGTTGATTTTTTTAAATATTTTAAAGGTGATTGGTTAATATTTTTGATAGCTTTTGCAACAGGCACAGATGCAAGTAACATCAAAAAATAACCTACCGCACTTGAAGAAAATGATTTTGCACAAGCATATTTTTTATTTTCTTTATCTGTATTTGGTGTCGCCATAATAGCAATAGGACGTGCAATTGTGGACATTACAAGAGATGCGGTACCTGCGAATAATGCACCGTTTTTTTTCGCAAATTCCAAACTGTTTTTGAAATATTTATTTGTATATATCCCTTGTACTTTCATGTAAATTCATTATACAATGCTGATAATGAAAATAATTCAATTTGTAAAGCAAGAATTAAAAGGTTGGAATAAATTCGAAATCATCGGATTTATTCTTGTGGTAAGTATCATTTTATCAACCGCAATATCTGTCAAAGATAGTCCTGCTGCTGTTATAAATGCGATTTGCGGAATCTTGTATACAATTATTGCAGGAAAAGGCAAGATTTCTTGTTACTTTTTTGGTCTTGCAGGCTCTGCAGGGTATGTTTATTTGTCTTTTCATAATGCATTGTGGGGAAATTTACTGTTATATTTACTTTATTACATCCCAATGCAAATTGTCGGGATTTTTAAATGGAGAAAACATCTAAATAGTGAAACAAAAGAAATTGTAAAAACTAAATTGTCAAAATCAGAACTTATAAAACTTACATCTGTTTCATTTATCGGATGTTTTACAGCCATTGTCTTATTACATAACTTTCAAGACAGCCACCCGGTAATCGATGGAGTAACAACAGCTTTATCGATTGTAGGAATGTATCTTACCGTTAAAAGATGCATTGAACAATGGATTATCTGGATGTTTGTAAACGGTCTTTCTGCAATAATGTGGATTAATCTCGTAATACATGGAACAAAAGCTTATTCAACTGTTATTATGTGGAGTGTATATTTTGTTCTTGCAATATACTTTTACAAGAAATGGAAAAAAGAATTACATAGTTAAAACATTTTTTTCAAAAATTTAAAAGTCAGTTTTTTATTATGAATTATATATTTTGAAAAATAATATAGCATACAATAAATAATATGCTTTTTATATTGTAAAAATTTAGAATTATATATGCAATTCAAAAGTATAGAAGCATCATCAATTTCTTTATTTTCTAATTCTTGGGATAAATCTTTTACTGTATGAACTTTTGGTGTAAGTTGTATCAATTGTTCTAATTTTTTACCCCAATTTTTTACAGAATGATCCTTTTCGAAATTTAATTTTATTTCGTTTAACAAATCATTTTTGAATTTATTATCATAAAGAGTAAGTTTAACTTTCTTGTACAATTCATCAGGTGTTTTACAATAAGCAATAGAATTGACCAAATAATCGAATTGTCCAAAAGGATTTTCTAAAGATAAAATTGGAGTCCCGCAAGAAATTGCATCAATCATTACACTGCCGCCGCCCATTGGCCAAGAATCTATAACTAAATCTGCAGCATTTAAATAATCAAAATATTCTTTATCATAATCAACTTCACCTATTGCCTTAATAAGATAATTCGATTTTTTACTTACTTTATCCCATAATTTTTCATCAGATGCAGGACCTATGACAACAATTTGTACATTTTCATTTTCGTGCAATATCTCTAACAAATAATTTGTAAAAGACTTATTTTTAAATGATTTATATTTATGAGCACCTCCTACTGAAATTATGAGTTTTTTATTTGTATCAAAGCCTAATTTAGCCTTAGCTTCATTTTTATCTATTATATTTATATTATTATCTATCTCAATAGGAACACCAAGTTTAAATGAATCTGGAATATTTCTTTTTGGAATTGTTAATTTATCTGAACAATCTCTTAAATTTGCCAATTTATCTATTATACTTTTGCCGAGCCAAAACATATGATCAGCATGGTTATAAAAAATAATAGGCCTTTTAAAATCTTCTGTTCCAAAAGCTACCAATGCTGTCGGGTCATCCATATGCATATGCAAAATTATGTATTCATAATTACTTGCTATCTGACGCAATTTTGCAGCTCTTTCTCTTAAATTATCATAAGTAAAAACTACAAATTGACCTTTTTTAGAATTAACTACCTCCTTTAATTTTTGTGGGATTATGTAATCCTGTTGATTGATACATACGACAGAATGAATTTGATTAGAACTAGATTGCTCAATCCACTTTTCAACCACACGTGTATGACCACCTAATGTTTGAGCTACTGTAAGAACATGCAAAAATGAATTTGGAGAATATGTTTTATTTAATTCAACTTGAATTGTTTTGGCATAATCGACAAATTCCTTTTCTAATATTTTGGAATAATAATATCCTGTATGATGATAAGTAGCATAGTTTGCAGCAAAACAAGCAAGATCAATTTTATCCTCTATATTTGTTGTTTTTTTTATTTTATCAAGCAAAAATTCAAAGTATTTTTGTTGTATTTTTATAAATACTAACTCTTTTTCCATAATTTAATCTTCTTTAAATATTAACAATTTCATTTTTTCTCTAAAATTTCTTCGTACTTGTTTTATTGGTATAAACATTGAAGGGAATTTGACAAGTAAATAAAAATATATGTTATTTAAATATAAAAATATAGATTTTTTGAGTTTTAATTGTTTTAAAATTTTGTCATTCAACAAAACATTACCCGCACAAAGATTTTGAGCCTTACTTGAATCACAAGATGTTATATCATATTTTATTTTTAAAATATGTTCTGATATATTTTCTTCTATAAAACCATTTTGATTTGCTTGATTTTCTAATATCAAAAGGTAAATATTTTTATTTTTAAACTTATTCATCAATTGTTGATGATATTGTTCTAATCTATTATTTTCAATAATTTCAGTTCTTCCTAAAAAGACAAATAATATATTTTGTGAATTATTAATATGTTTATAAAATCTGTTTATTCGTCTTTGATATCGATCATTAACTATTTTGTATGCATCATCGAAATCCAAATTAGAATCAAAATCATGGTAAAAATAAAAATTTGTTTTTTTATTTTGATAATAATCACACTTTAAATCAACAATAGCATCCTTAGGTTTATCAAGTTTAACAAAATCTTCTTTATTACAAAAATCTTTAAAATCATTAAGAATAAGACTAATTCGCATATCAAAATTTGATTTTGTTAGCCAATCAAACGGATAAGAAGCATTTCTTAATTTAAATTTATTAAGATACATAGAACATGCACAATCTTCTCCAATGCTAAGAATTAAATCAAATTTTTTATTGTTAAATATAGCCATTTATTACCTCTACAACTTTTTTAACCTCTGAATCAGTCATGACAGGAGAAATTGGAATACTGATAATAGTATTGTGTATTTCTTCTGTTATCGGATAAGATAAATTGTTCCATTCTGAATACGCACCCTGCTTGTGCGGAGGAGTAGGATAATGGATTATTGTTTGAATATCATTATCTTGAAGATACTTTTGAAATCTATCACGCTCGGTAGTTCTTACAACAAAAACATGCCATACATGAGATTTTTCATCATATGTTTTGGGTAATATTATTTTTGGATTTTTTATATTTTCTCTATAATATTTAGAAATTTCTCTTCGTCTTTGATTATCTTCGTCCAAAAATTTTAGTTTAACATCGAGGACTGCAGCTTGAATTTCATCAAGACGAGAATTTACACCTTTATAAATATGATGATATTTTCTGTCACTACCATAATTGGCAATAGCTTTAACTTTAGCGGCTAATTCATCATCATTAGTTGTTATACATCCCCCATCGCCCATACAACCTAAATTTTTACCAGGATAGAATGAAAAAGCAGAAGCATCAGATAAATTCCCTACTCGTTTCTGTTGATAAAAAGCTCCATGAGCCTGAGCAGAATCTTCTATTACTTTGAGGTTATATTTTTTAGCCAGTTGCCATATTTTTTCCATCTGGACTGCTTGACCATACAAATGTACAACCATTATAGCTTTTGTTTTATCTGTAATTTTCTCTTCTATTAAATTAGGATTAATATTATATGTACCAATATCAGGCTCTACAAGTATCGGTGTACATCCGTTTTGAGAAATAGCCAAAATAGACGCAATATATGTATTTGCCGGAACAATTATTTCATCACCTGCACCAAAACCAAATGCTTTTATAATTAGATTTAAAGCGTCAAGGCCATTTGCAACACCTATACAGTGCTTCACTCCACAATAATTTGCAAAATTTGAAGAAAATGTTTCATTTTCATCCCCTTGCAAATACCAACCCTTATCAAGAATTTTCCCTATTCTTGAATCAATTTCACTTCTGAAACGATTATTGATTTTTTCTAAATCTAAAAATTTAATCATGACTAATTACCTTTATATTTAATAATTGAACTATAAATTTTTTCTCTTATTTTTTTTGAATATAAAATTTCTAAAATAGGTAAATTCATACATACCAAAGAAAAACCATTTATCACGTTTTTTATTCTTTTCTTTAAGTTTAGTTTATATTTAAATTCAAACTTTCGTTTAGTTGAAAATTTATCTATTTGCATAATATCAAAAGATTTTTGATTTACGTTATTCAAATTTAATAGCTTTACACCGGTCAAATTTTCAATAACTTCAAAATTATCTTTCCATCTACCAAATTTTTCTACGTATTCATTTGATGCAGAAATTATATCCTCTGACCAATTTGGATTATTCAACGCATACAAACACAATTCTCTAGCTTCCCAAGGAGATTTGTACATCGGTATATTAACATACCCTTTTGTCTGTTCTTCTAAAAGTTTTGAATATGAAGAAATTAACAACCCGCTTGAAGCCATAATATCAAGAGCTCGCCAAGGATATGTATAACCTTTGCATTGTGGATGAGATACTGAAATATTAATCTTCGAAGAATTATACACATCCTGATTATGTTTAAGAGAATACTTCGGTGTATCATCATAAGCTAGTTTTAAAAGATATTCTGTATTAGGTAACTTCTCCCACCAAATACCATATATTGTAAGCCCTAAATCCCACACTGATGTCAAAACATAAAGTCTTGGATCGCACAAAGGATAAAGATTTATCTTTTCAGTTCTTAATTCTTTAGTATATTTATCTGCAAATTTATCAAAATTTAGACACAAATCTCCATAATAGTTACGGATATCCTGACTCATTTTTTGTTTGTCTAAAATATTTTTATAAATATTTCTATCCAATACAGGAAACACTGAACCTATAAAGGATATATTTTTATCTTTATATAAATCCTCTCTTTGGACTGCAGTTGCAGAATGTATTTTCCCGATTCTTGAAGGTATTATACCCAAAGACTCATAACAGGAATCTTCCCAACCTGAGTAACTTGTTACAAAATAATATCTGTCTTTATATTTACTTATAAATTCTTTGTTTGGGAAAAAATCAACACTGTCAGCATCCATACAACATATTGGACAATCAACAATTGAAAAGATTTCTGAAAATACTTGGTTATTAAATGTAAAAACCATATCAGGTTTAAAATTTATTATTTCAAATATTAATTTTTTTATACCATTTTTATTTAATTTTGAAATACTGGAATCCCAATAATTCTTGATATAGTTTGTATTAATAACTTTTACATTATTACCTGCCTTTGAAAGTTCACTTGCAAAGGCTTCATAATTACAAACTATTTTAGGAGTTGTTTCATTTTTAACTATTATTTCCTGATGAAATAGTATAATAATATTTGACATTTACTTATTTATCTTTCTTTGACATCCAAGTACCAACTTTATATTTTTTATCAAAATGTCTTCTTAATTTTATATACTGCTCCTTGATCCAAGGATATTTTTTGTTGGTTTCCCAAAGATAATTATTGGTATATTCTGCAACTTTGCTACCAGAAGGGTGATTTTTAAAATTGCAGTACAAACCATTGTAATTATCAAAATCTTTAATTTGCGGAATGACACCAAGCCCTAAAAATCTTGCTCCCATTGAACAGTATTTAGAACAACACTTACCAACAGCTTCAAATTTAATAGGTTTAGACAAATCTTCAACAATATTATAGTGTTTCGGAGAATCAAAACAAGCACTTATTGTACCGGTTTCAAGATTATATACAAATCCCCAATCACCCATGTAACAAAACTCATTTCTTCTTTTTTTATAAGAAACTTTATTTTCAATTAATAAATGTTTAATATCAAATTGCTTAGAAAGTTGATTTATAAATTCATCTGTAAAAAATTCGCATCTTTCCCAATCTTTTTCAGCATCTAAACAGTAAAGAATAAAAGGATCTTTACCTGTTTTTTCATTCACCAATTTTTTTATGTCATCTAAACAATCTTTGCAATCATCACCCAATGTTAAATTAACATAGTAGACAATCCCTGCTTCATCGCATTTTTTTAAATTATCAAAATATGTATCAAGTAAACCTTTTCTCAATAGCTCTTGATAATGAAATGATGCACTGAACTGCAATCTACTTTTTAATTCTTCAGGGAATGCACATATTTTTTCAATTGCAGGAGTGTATGTCATATTAGAAACAGCATTTAAAATATGTCCTTCTTCTAAAAATAATTTTAATAATTGAATAGATTCATCTGTTAAAAAAGTTTCTCCACCACCTACATAAGTTATTAAAGCAGGACCTCCAAGTCTTTCTTTAGAAATTGCCTTAGCAATCTTTTCCAATGGATAATTAAATTTTGTCGGCTCTAACCTGTTTTCATGTTCTAATGCAGGAACATAACAATATTTACATCTTAAATTGCATATCGTACCTGATTGTATCGCATGAATATATCTTTTTATCTTTTCAGTCATTACTGCTCCTCAACTATTAATCTTTTATTATTCCTTTTGATTGTAATTTATTTTCTAAATATTTATATATTTTATACCTAATTTTATTTTTCCAAGAAACATGGCCAAGATTTTTTAAAGCATACTCATCTTTTACTTTTTTATTTATTTCATTTTTTTGTTCTTCTGAATAAGCAATAACATCTTTTGAATAGTTAAAATTTAATAGCTCTTTTGCAGTCTCGTTAAATTTACTACTTCTTCCATTACCTGAAAAAACCGTATAATGTGTAGTGTCTTGAGAATATCCATCCAAAAATCCTGAAGCAATAAATTGATACTGCATAGCACATGTATTAATACAGCAATTATTCCCAATAGGTCCTAAATCAATTTTTTCTTTCAAATTTTTAAACATACTAAATTCCGAAGGACAGGCATGACATCTTTGAACATTACCATTGTCAAGAGTTACACAAAAACCACATTCTCCTGCTCTACAAAATACTTTTTTGGGATCAACATCCAAATAATCACAACACAAATCAAATACGTTTGAATTAAATTTTTCTTTTATTAACTGTTTAAATTCAGGAGTAATTTCTGGATCACATTTAACATGTCCACCTCGTTTTATATCAGTTTTTTCTTCATAAGCAAGTGTCGGAGTAACTTGTGGTAAGGAACCAAATTTATTAATAAATAAATCTCTTATTTCATCTAAATCATTCATATATTCTTTACAAATAACCATAAAAGGTATGCAACTTGCACCTGCTTCATAAAATTTATTCAAATTATTGAAAAAATCATCTATTTTATTTAAACGTTTCAATTCATGATAATGAAATGAAGGTCGCATAACCAAACGTTTTAAGTCTTCTTTATCGGTTTGCAAAAGTTCTTCTACCCTGTTATTTAAAGTTAAATTAGTTGCCACTTCTACCACATGACCTTGTTTTAAAAGTCCTTTTATGAAAGGAACAACTTCAGGAGGAATCAATGTTTCTCCGTTGCCAATAACAATTATATCAGCATAACCGCCTAATCTTTTGGGATTAAAAGCTTTAACCATGTGTTCGACACTATATTGAAACTTTGTAGGAATTCTATGATCTTCATCACAACAACTTCCAATATAACAATAACTACATTTAAAATTACAGGCAGTACCCGGTACACAAGCTGTAATTGTTTTAACTATTTTATTTTGCATCATGCCTCCAATTCCAGTTTAAAAGAACTCAAATTATTAATTAAGTAATCAGGACAGTATTCTTTCAATTTTTCCTCTGACATAAATCCATCAGTTACAGCTACTGATTTTATCCCGGCCGCTTCAGCTGTTTGAATATCTTTGCCTGTATCACCAACAAGAATATCATTTTTACTTAATCTAATCTCATTTAACATATCCAATTTTGTTCTTTTATTTTCAGTCACAAGAACTTCTGTAAAATATTTGTCTATATCAAACCTTTTGAGCTCTTTTAACAAATTTTCTTTTGACTGCCTTGCTGTTAGAAGATATAATTCGTTATCTAAATATAGTTTTTCCAGCACATCCTTTGAAAATTTATATAGTGAATTATAGTTCAAATATTCTTCTTTTTCTATTAGACTCATCCATTTTTGTTCAAATTCTTCATAATTATATTGTGGAAAAAATTGTTCTAAAATCATTTTATGATTAATTTTATTCCTTTTCATTTCCCAATATTGTTCTTTTGAAAAAGTACAGTCAGGAATTAAGTCACAAAAAAGTCTATATAACCTCTCTGAAGAATCCAACAAAGTTCCGTCAAAATCAAAAAATATCTTCATACTAACTACAAGCCCTCATATATTCATATTCATTTTGCAATCCGGCTTGAAATTTGGTTAAATCAGATAAAAGATATTTTTTTAATTTGGAATTGTCAAAAATCAGGTTCCGATTTGGAGTATTACTAGAAATATATTTGACCTTAATATTTTTATCGGATAACTCAATTATATTATCTACCAACTGTTTTATTGTGACTTGTTCTTCACCGACAATATTGATTATATTCGATTCATTTAAACCAATAGAATTAACTATTGCTTTAGCTACATCATCAATATAGATAAAAGTTCTTATTGCTTGACCATCACCCCAAATTTCGACTGTTTCACCATTAAGAACTTTTTTTATTGTGATGGGTAATATCTTTTTATATTTCTCTTCCCCCGGTCCAAATACATGACCTAATCTTAAAATTTGGTACGGAATATTATTTTGTTTTGCATATTGCTCAACCATTTTTTCACAATATAATTTTGACCATCCATAAAGACTTACAGGCGATTCTAAAGTTTTTTCAGTTATAATCTCATCTATTCCGTATATATCAACAGTACTTATAAAAATTATTTTCTTCACACTCGCTAATGAAGTCAATAATTTTTGAGTATTTATAATATTCAAATTATTTTGCTCAATATCATTCGCTTCAGTAGAAAGTTTAGGAATAAATGCCCCAATATGTATTAATACATCCACGTTAGAACAACCGTTTTCTGACAGATAATTATCATCAAATTTATAATTATTATGAAAAACTGTTTTTACTCCATTTATTTTACTTGATGAAAATGCAATTATTTCATCATTGTAATACTCTTCTTTTAAAAATTCTAACGTCTTTCTACCAATAAAACCACTGGCACCGGTTATTAAAATTTTCATAACACAATGACCTCTTTTTCAATTTCGGAATGTGTCATTAGTCTAGGAGCAGTATCCATACCTCTCAACCACAAAAGCCCATTTGGCAATGGATTTAGTTTTCTTTCCAAGATAGGATGTTCTCCATATATCGCTAAATCTTTAAATATTTCAGGCATATTCAATCCTGCTTGAGTAAAGAATAGGACAGTTGTAAAAAATCTTGATATATTTATTTCTGTCGGATTTGGAATACCATTTTTATCATAAGCCATATCAACTCCAAATATTCCATGAGGTTTACTGCTGACAGAATAAATAGTTTTCATAGCTATATCGTCAACCACACTATCTGAACATGTCTGACCAACTTTGGTAACACCTGTAACTCCGGAAGCACTCCTGTTACCATGAATCCAACCTGCTCTTTTTCTTGTTTGAGCTACAACTAACTCTCCCTCATACCATATTGATAACCAAGTAATTGTATCAGGAGTCAACATCTCAGCAGCAATAAAATCTCCCCAACCGTTAACTCTATTTATCCAACATTTAGCTAAATCAAAATCATTTGTTGGGATAGAGCCTTTACCGCCACCACCTATTGATGCAGCCCTTAGCCAAATCTTTCCATCATTGTCACCTAATTCCGCAAAAGCTCTTTTTAAATCTTCTTCATTGTTTATCATTAGGTTTTTAGGAACAGTGACACCGGCTTCTTTAAATTTTAAATAAGATTTCCATTTATGAACACAGGTATCTATTACTTCATGTTCAGGCATAAATATCTTGGTACCTGTATTTAAAATTTCATCACGAATAAGAGATGCATGGTATACTTCTAAATCATTTTGAAAATGAATTAAATCAGGTTTCTCTTTATTTAATATTTTTAATAGACAATCTTTATATTCTTTAGTGTTGGCATATGGAACATAGTATTTTCTTTTTGCATTTGAAAGCACTAAATCTGTTGGTTCTGAACCCATACCAATTATTTCTTCTTGTTTCTTACTTTTTAATAAGGAATTAATAACACCTTCTGAAGGTGCTCCTCCTGCTCCTGCAATTAAAATTTTAACCATTATTAACCTCTTTTAAAAATTCATTGTAATCTCTTATGTATTCTTTTTCGTCATAATACGTACTTGCAAGTACCATTAACTTACATCCATACGAAAAATGACGCATTTCTCGCCACATACCTTTGCCAATGTAAAGACCAACATCGGGACGATTAAGCCATACTTCTTTTTTTGTTTTACCGTCATCCAGTACAAATTGACAAGCTCCATCTATTGCTACTATTACTTGCTCTAAATCCTTATGAGCATGTTTCCCTCTTTCTTGATCCGGTAAAGTGTCAAATATATAATAAACTCGTTTTATGTCAAAAGGAATATTTTTGTTTCCTTCCAATGAAACTAATTTTCCTCTCTCATCTCCAAAAACTTTCATTTCAATAAGTCTGTAATTCATCATTATCCTTTTATAAAAAAATATAGCTTCTATTTAAAATTGTTGATATTACATTTAGTAAAATCATATAAACAAATGATAACATAAAAATGGTAAACAATACTTTTTTATAAAATATTAATGTATTACTTTAATTTCGAGTATTCATCCACACTGACTTCTTCTAACCACTCTGTAGATGCTCCTTCTTGGGGTACTGCAATAGCTACATGAGAAAACCAGCTGTCTTTTGCTGCTCCATGCCAGTGTTTTACTTCAGGAGGAATATTCACAACATCACCAGCTTTAAGTTCTTGAGCAGGTTTTCCCCATTCCTGATAGTAGCCACGACCAGAGGTTACAAGAAGAATTTGACCGCCTTTGTGATGAATATGCCAGTTGTTTCTGCAACCTGGTTCAAATGTTACGTTTGCACTGCTTACGCCATCAGAAGTTAGAGGTTTCAAATAACTTTGACCTACAAAATATTTATCATAAGCAGTATTTTTTTCTCCTAGTCCAAATTCTCCACCCTTATTTACAGAACTTGTAAGTTTTAGTATTTCATTAATTTCTTCATCGCTAAGACCGATATGTTTTCCTATTGCAATATGACTTTGGAGTTGGGATTCTACTCCTTTTATACTTGATAGTGCTGCAATTGTTGCAACTTCTCTTTCTTGATAGCTAAGTACACCTCTGCTAAAAATATCTGCAAATAAATGTTCTTTTAAAAATGTATCTATAGCTGGTGTAAATTCAAAAATTTCACCTTTTACCGGTGCTCCTGTCAATTCAATTTGAACATTATTTCCATATTCATGTTTATCAATATCTTTTGCTAGAGTTTTGTTTTGTTCTCCTTGTTTTAGATTATTTTTGGAATTTACCACTTTCATAAAAGTACTTATACCGTTTAAGCTTCGAGGAAAGCCGCAGTAAGCATACATCTGCACTAAAACTTCTTTTATTTCATTAACGGTTAATCCTTCATCAAGACCTTTTTGTAATGCTTTTTCAAGATTTTCTAAATCACCACTTGCAGTATATGATGAAATCATAACAATATTTTGTTGTTTTTTAGTTAAAATATCTTTTGACATAGCTTTACCTCCAATTGCAAATATCATAACCATTAGACAAATTAGACTAGTAAATAACTTTTTCACATCTATTCCTCATACGTTTACTAATTCTTTACTTTTTATAAATTCTAATACAGCTTTAGCATATTCATTGTGTTTATTATAAAAAATATGTCCTGCCCCATCTAAAATATTGATAGTATTTTGTTTTGAATTTGGCATACATTCACTAATTTTTTGAGCAAATTCTAAAGGATTTGTGCCTGCACAATTATCTTTTTCTCCAATTAAAATCATACCGTTTATTTTTATTTCGCTTAAAGATTCTATTTCACCGTCATTACTTAAGAAAGGACAATTTTTATATATTTGGTTGTTATACCAATTGTTGATAAAAGTATTTGCACTCATTGGAGAAAATTCTCCAAATAAAAACGGTAAAATATCATCTCCACGTCCGCTATCTACAAAGTTTTTAGCGATTTCTATTTGTTCCTCAGATACCATTTTCCCAAACATATCAGCAAAATCTACTGGACCTGATATGATAAAATATTTGACACCGCAATCAGGATTTTGTGACAAATAATGAATAATTCTATTTGAACCTAATGAATGTCCTCCAAGAATAATGTTTTGATACCCTGAATCTTTAGCATAATCTATGTAAGCTTGAATATCTTCATTAATTAAACTAAAGTCATCTATTGCAACTCCTTTGAGTTCTTGTTTATGTGTGACGTTATTTGAAAAATGTAACACAGAAAAAGCATCCATTGCTTGACCAACTATATAAGAAATATTATGTTCTTCTAAAACTTCACCTGTTGTTTGAAGTAACTGGTTATTAAAAATATTTGAGCATATGCCACTCATTAGTATAAAAATAGTGTCGGCATTTTCTGCTTCATACATAGCGGTTCTTAAAACTAGACCTCGTTTGGTTGGAACATTTATTATTTTCATATTTTTTATCCTTGATTTTGTGAACTAATATACTAATTATTTACGATGTGGTTCTAAATAGCAAATACTTATATCGTATTATTTGTTATGCTTGACAGGCATAGCAAATATTTATATCATTATGGTATGGAAATTCGCGTATTAAGATATTTTTTAACGGTAGCACAAGAGGGTTCAATCACTGCTGCTGCGAATTATTTACACTTAACTCAACCTACTTTATCACGTCAATTACAGGATTTAGAAAAAGAGTTAGGACAAAAATTGTTGATTAGAACAAACCATAATGTTTCTTTGACTCCTGAGGGAATAATTTTACGTAAACGTGCAGAACAAATTTTGGATATGGTCGAGAAAACAGAAAATGAATTTTCATCTTTAAAAAATGAAATTGCTGGAGAAATTTTTATCGGTAGCGGTGAGACAAGTACTTTAACAAGTGTAATGGATGTAATAAAAGAAATTCGGGATGAATACCCTAAAATAATTTTTCATTTATATAGCGGGATTTTGGAAGATGTAACAGAAAGAATAGATAATGGATTATTAGATTTTGGTATAATCATGCAACCTTCTGATTTATCAAAATATAATGTAATAAATCTTCCTGATAAAGATATTTGGGGAATAGTTATGCGAAAAGATGATAAGCTCGCTAAAAAAGATTTTTTAACATTTGAAGATATTGAAAATTTACCATTAATTTTATCCAAAAAGGTATTTAGAAAACCTGTTACTGATAATGAATTTTTTAAATGGTTTCATGAAAAAAAAGATAAATTAAATATCGCAGCAACACATACGTTGTTCTACAACGCAGCACTTATGGTTGAATGTGGTATCGGATATATGTTTACACTGAATAATCTCGCTAATACATCAAAATACAGTAATCTATGTTTCCGTCCAATAAAACCTCTAATGGAAACTGATTGGAGAATTATTTGGAAAAAATATCAGGTATTTTCTCCAGCAGCCAAATTATTCTTGGATAAATTACAGCAAAAATTTTAATTTTTATAATTTTTATTCTTTTTAAAATTAGACAAAGTATGTATTTATTTGACTAAAATTCAATTATGTCATTAGAATAAACTACAATTTAGGCTCTGATTCAAGAATCTTATTTAAACAGTTAAAAAAATCCCCCATGCAACAAATTTTAAGAGAATAATAAACATTCAAACCTTCTTTTCTATCTTTAATTAGCCCTGCTTCTTTCAACTTAATCAGACTTTTAGATATGTGTGGTTGCTCATAATTTAAATTTTCAACAATTTCGCAGACACATTTTTCACCATCTGCTAAAAAGTCTATTATTTCAAGCCTCACGGGATTAGAAAGAGCTTTGAATATTTGAGCTTTTCTTTCATATAAATTACTTTTCATAAAAATTCTCCTAGTAGGTATTGACAATATTCCAAAAATGGAATATTATAATATTATATATTCCAATTATGGCATATTTAATATTATTTGTCAATTATTTAAGGAGGCTAAAATATGGATTTTGACATAAAAAAAGAAGTTAAAAATTTTTACGGTAATATTGCTCAAAAAGTT
>CASECH010000089.1 GCA_949286405.1 uncultured bacterium | reverse complement strand
TGAGAGTCGTTAAAATAAGCAGGAACTGTAATTACTGCAGATGTAACTTTTTCTCCAAGATATGCACTTGCATCATCAGCTAATTTTCTCAAAATCATAGCTGATATTTCTTGAGGTGTATAGTCTTTTCCGTCAATATTTACTTTGTAGTCATCGCCCATGTGTCTTTTGATTGAAGCGATTGTTTTATCAGGGTTCAAAATAGCTTGACGTTTTGCTAATTGACCTACTAATTTTTCACCAGTTTTAGAAAAACCAACAATTGAAGGAGTTGTACGAGATCCTTCTGCGTTGGCAATAACCGTCGGTTTACCACCTTCCATGACTGCTACAACTGAGTTTGTTGTACCCAAGTCAATACCAATTGTTTTTGCCATAATTAATTATCTCCTTTACTAATAATTACTTACTTTTCTACTGTAATTATGTTATAACATTGATTTTTCCAATTCTTAAAAAAATAAACAAAAAATTAATAATTCAAATAAAAAAATAAAAAACGGGAATTAAACCCGTTTTTTATCCTCTAATTATTCCTCTACCGCTGCACCTGCACCCGTAGATTCACCAGGAAGACATACTCCAAATTGACAATTTGAATTATACTGACTTTGAGGGACATTAACCTCTGTTTTTGTATTTATCAATTCATCATAATATGGCTTTTTATATGTGGGTTGAAATGCATTTGGTCTTTGCATTTCCTGAAGATTATTCGGAGCTAATCTTTCACTTAGAGGTGGAGATTCCCAATTAGACCTAACTGAAACATTGCATGCCCCGCCTGTTATACTACAAGCAGCATATACAGGCATAGACAACAATAATACAGCTAGTGCCAAAATAATATTTCTCATAACTTACCAACCTTTCAAATTAGTTTACTATTAAATCATAAACTACTATGTGCTAAGTTACATTAGCTTAAAGTTTAATAAAAAATTAGCAAAAATTTTTTTGTTTGGAATTTATTAATTAGCAAAAGGAGATTCAATGATGCAAAATATCAATTTTACAGGACACTCTAACTTAATATTGAACAGTAAAAGCTTTGAAACACTTGTAAAAAAAGCAGAAAATTCTCATCGTAGTTTAAAAATAAATAACAAGTGCTCCTTAAATAATGGAAACATATTCACTACAATATCAAATAGCGACAATTTAGTCTTAATTGTGAAAAGTGATAAAAAAGGCTTTGTAAAACATGTACCTACTTTTGGAAAAGTCGAAAAATTAATGAAAGAAATCTTTGAAAAAATTGAAGATTTAAAATCTGAATCCAAAAATAAATTAACTGCATGGATTATCGGAGGAGACAGCATTGATAAACCTAAAGGAACAGGGACAATAAAACAAGTTAATCAACTTGCAGAAATTATATGTGATAGACCTGATATAGATACATCAATTATCGCAGGCAGCAAAAACGGTGCTGAAAGAATAGCTATTCACCCTTTAATTGATAATCTAAATATTACTGTTGAAAGTCCTAACAAACCTCTTGAAGAACTATTTGATATCGTTGAATTAAATAATACAGATATTATCTAAGTTTTTTACGGGAAACTTTTGCAAATACTTCACTAAAAGGTATTATAGGCTCCATTTTATAACCACAATCGTCAGACAATGCACCACCCATTGAAAATAATTCTTCCTGTGGATATCGTCTGCATATTCCGGGACGAGTTTTATGAATTTTGCATTTATGAGTTTCCTTATCTAAATTTTGACATTCAAAAATCAAGCCGATATCATCTTTACCTATAACCTTTAAATATGTATAAAAACGATGAAGATATTGAAGTTTTTCAAACTCTTTTTCATCCTGCACAACATGCTTGTAATGCTTTACATAAATTTGAGTACAACACTTACCACAAGCATTACATTTACCTGTTCTATAGTACTTGCGACCTAAAATTTTTGACAATACAAACTTCTTTAGACCTTGAAACATAAAAACATGATATCATAAAGTTTTGTAAATTTTTAACTTTTTATCAGCAAAAATCAATATTGACATGCATTAAGACCAATGTAGGAAAACCGAAAAATTATTAACTCATAATAATACTATAACATAACCAAAATAACCAACCTTGACCTCTGATAAAATGACAAAAGAGGTCTTTTTTTTGCACTTTTTAGAAATTTATTTATCATATTATAAAGGCTAAAATATGAAATAAATAAGTTAAAAAGGTTACATTTTATTAATTTTAAAGAAAAATGATAATAATTCCTACTTTACAAAATTAAAGTTATAGTGTAGAATAAATCATGTAGAAAATTTAAAATATAATTTGAATGTAATTTAAGAAAGGTGGTTACAAAATGGCAAAATTTGTATGTACAGTATGCGGTTGGTCAACAGAAGCTGATAAAGCTCCTGAAAAATGCCCTTTATGTGGAGCTACAACTTTTAAAGAAGTTGGTGGTGCTGAAAAAGTTTATGCTTGTGAACACAACGTAAAAGATGGTGTTGTTGAAGATAAAGAAGTTACAGAAGGATTGAAGGCTCACTTTATGGGCGAATGCACAGAAGTAGGCATGTACCTTGCAATGTCAAGAGTAGCAGATAGAGAAGGATATCCTGAAGTTGCTGAAGCTTACAAAAGAATTGCTTACGAAGAAGCTGAACACGCTGCAAAATTTGCAGAATTGTTAGGAGAAGTTGTTACTCCATCTACAAAAGAAAACTTAACACTACGTGCTGAAGCTGAACATGGTGCTTGTGACGGTAAATTAGCTATCGCTAAACGTGCTAAAGAATTAGGCTACGATGCTATCCATGATACTGTTCATGAAATGGCTAAAGATGAAGCTCGTCATGGTAAAGTATTCGATGGTTTATTAAAAAGATATTTTTCATAATTAACATATCGAATTACAAAATAGACGGTAATTGATATTACCGTCTATTTTATTTGTAATCAAAATAATTTAATACAACTCCATAAATTTGAACAAAGTAAAATTTAAATAACACAATCTTACTTGTCAATTATGATATTACGTTGATACAACAAATCTTTGCGTTGGTGAGAGTATTCATCATTTTTAGATTTTTCAATACGTCTGAGTTCTATATAACATTCTGCTTTTCCTTGTTCAGTTTGGAGTGCATTACAAGTCGCAAGGTATTTTTCAAAACTTTCTCGTCTTGCAGCCCAATAATTTTTCTTAACTCGTTCTGCTTTCACAAAACTGAAAAGGTCAAATACATCACTTTTATCAGTTCTTTTTACATTTTCATAGCCTATTTCACAAAATTCTTCCCATTTTGGAGTTGTAACAAGCGGAAGTTGAACTTCTTGAGTTTCTTCTTGATTGACAATATCTTCTCCATCTGCCATAACAGGAAGTAGTACTAAAAAGGATAATCCGATTAAAAAAATAATTTTACCAAATTTCATTATCACCTCTATAATATCATGCCTTTACAAGTTCCCTGACTTCTTTTCTTTTTATTTTTCTTGTAGTAGTTTTTGGAAGTGGTTCTCTTGTTACAACTATATTAATAGGACGTTTGTACGGTGTCAACTGCTGGGACAAATTTTTTACTTCATCGCGAACTAATTTTTCAACTGTATCCCAATCATATTTTTTGATTAAATCCTCTTGAGGAACTATGACGGCTGCAATATCTTCAGTACCATCTTTTGAGCCAAATGATCTTGATACTCCAAGAATACATACTTCTGCAAAATAAGGACTTTTTTCTAATACAGATTCTACCTCTTCAGGAAATACTTTCTTACCACCTGAGAGAACTATCATATTTTTAATTCTTCCAGTTATGTAAATATGTCCATGTTCAATTTTTGCAATATCACCGGTGTGAAGCCAACCATTTGAATCGATCACTTCTGAAGTCAAACCAGGTTGATTATGATAACCTTTCATAACAGAAGGACCTTTTAACAAAAGCTCTCCTGTAGTCTCATCAATTTTAGCCTCTAAACTTTTCAATGGTCTTCCCACTGAGGCTATATCACTGCGTCTATCAGTATTTACAGATACTACAGGACTTGCCTCAGATAGTCCATACCCCTGATATACTTTTATTCCTATCCTTTCAAAAAATGCTCCAACCGATACATCTAAAGGTGCACCTCCTGATATGCAGCCTATAAAATAGCCGCCAAATTTGTCATGAATCTTTTTAAACATTAATTTCTTTATACTGTAAAATGGAACAAATTTTGCTATATGAAACATTGATTTAAACAAAACTTGCGTTAGTTTTGGAGAATTTTTAATTTCATTTTCAATCCCTGTCTTGAGCAACTTCAAAAAAGCAGGTACGACTATCATAAATTCAACTTGTTTTTCTCTCATAATACTAAGAATATCTTTAGGTTTAAGACTCTGAGTATAGTATACAGAAAAACCAAAATTCAAAAATGTTGAAAACCCAACAGTCAATTCAAACAAATGATTCATTGGTAAAATTGATAAAATAGTAACATTTTGGTAAGGTAGTATTTTTTCCAAAGCATATTGCAAATCTTCAAGCTGGGTAAACATATTTACAAACGAAATTTCAACACCCTTTGGAGCTCCTGTTGTACCTGAGGTATAAATTATCAATGCGGTAGATTTTGAACTTCTATAACGCCATTTACAATCATAATTATTTGGCAAAGAATAAATACTCAGTAATTCTGCATTATATGACGGTTCATCAATTACCAAAATTGTCCTGATAGAAGATATCTTCTTCTGCAGTTCTAAAGCTCGTTGTACAAAGTTTTGAGATACAAGCATTACAGTAGGCTCACAATCCAATAAAATAGATGTCAATTCATATTCTGTAAGTTTGATATCCAAGGGAACAGTAATCATCCCTGCAAGAATTGAGGCAAATACACAAGCACCATATTCAGGTTTTGACTCAGATAAAATAGCAAGCCTTTCTCCCTTTTTTACTTTAACACTATTAATCAAATAATGAGCAAGCTTCCTTGACATCAAACCAATTCCACTATAGGTAAATTCTTTCCAACCCATTGGAGTTTTCATTCCTAATGCAACTCTATCTGCATAATCATTAGTTTTGTCCTCCAAAAGAGATAAAATATTCCTTTGCCTTAATCCCATAAAAACACCTCATACCATCACTAAAATACAGAAAGTCCTAATTAAAGAATAGTATTTTAACCCCCAAAAGTCAAGTAATTAAAAGCTCTGTAACATTTTTGTGTTAAAATTGTTTTGCAAGAGATTTTATAAAAGGGAATAAAAAATGAAACACGTATATATCGATACAATGGGTTGTCAAATGAATAAATCAGATACAGAAAGAATGCTTGGAATGCTTTCTCACTTTGACTATGTAGAAGTCAAAAATCCTGAAGATGCTGATTTACTTATGATTAATACTTGTTCTATCAGACAACTTTCAGAAGATAAAGCCTTTAGTGCAATTGGAACTTGGGGCAAGTGGAAAAAAGAAGGTAAAGACATAAAAATTGGTTTTTGCGGTTGCGTTGCTCAGCAAAAAGCAGAAGAAATATTCAAAAGAGCTCCATACGTGGATTTTGTACTTGGAACTCACAAAATATATTCACTTCCTGAAATAATCAAAAAAATCAATGCAGGAGAAAGAGTTTGCGAATGTACTGAGACAAATGCAACAGAAGATAATCTTGCAAAAGAATACAACATTGAACGCGTAAAAGGCGTAAATGCTTGGATACCTATTACAGAAGGATGCAATAATTTTTGTACATACTGTATAGTACCATATACCAGAGGTCGTGAACGTTCAAGAATGCCTGAAATTATTATAAAAGAAGCTCAAGATGCATTAAATGAAGGATTCAAAGAAATTACACTACTTGGACAAAATGTAGACAGCTACGGCAAAGATTTTAAAGACAGAAACTACAGACTAGCCCAACTTCTTAGAGATTTAAACGCACTAGAAGGTAAATTTAGAATTCGCTTTGTAACATCATATCCTACAGATATAACTGATGAACTTATAGAAACAGCAATAGAACTTGATAAAGTATGTGAATATTACCATATACCTATGCAATCAGGAAGCAGTGAAGTCTTAAAAGCTATGAACAGACGCTATGACAGAGAAACTTATGCTAAAATTGTTCAAAAAATAAGGAAAATGGTTCCAGATGTTACAATTACAAGCGACTTTATTGCAGGATTTCCAGGAGAAACAGAAGAACAATTTGAAGAAACTCTTACTGCTATTGACGAATTTGAATTAGATTACTCTAATGTTGCAGCATACTCACCAAGAGAAAAAACTGTTGCGGCGAAATGGGTAGATAAATATATCCCTGAAAATATTAAAGACAAAAGATTTCAAAGACTTAATGACAAAGTAAAAGAAAATTGCCTGAAATCGAATAAGAAATACGTAGGACGAGAAATGGAAATTCTCGTAGAAAGTTTCTACAAACATAAAGGTAAAAATATAATCACAGGTAAAACAAGAAATAATAAAACAGTCCATGTACCTTGTGATAAAGACCTTACAGGAGAATTCGTAAACGTAAAAATATCAGGAGCAAAAACCTGGTATCTTCAAGGTGAACTTATATAAGTATAGTACTCAACCTCTAAAGATTTAACTTTGGAGGTTGAAAAAAATGAAAACGGCCGAATAAAATCATACGCGGCCTTAATTTATTTGGTGAAATTTATACAAAACTTTTACGCCTGTCTATTATCTCTACAAGCATTAACTACTATCCCTGCAACAAAACCTGCAATTGCTCCAGGAATAACAAAACCTGCAAGAGGTCTTTCTTCTTTTATCATCCTTTTACAAAGTCTTACAAATCTTTCAGATTTTTTTCTTGCAACAGAATTAACTTTATCAATAATATCTTTATATTCCTGCCCTGATCCTGGAACTTTTTTGTCCAAGTCTTTAACTTTTTTCAAAATATTAGCAGGGAGAAAACCTTCATTACCTTTTTTCTTTTCAATCATACTTACAAAAGCATCTTGTGCTAATGTTAAATCACGATTTTCAAGCTTTGCGGATTTTTTAATACTAGCAACCATATCTCTATTGGCAATTTTATTACTTGCCATTCTAATCGCTTTAATGCTAAAATCGTTTTCTGTCTGTGTAACAGGTAAGGTATTTTTCAAAATATAACCCGCTCCTGCACCAGCAGCTGTACCTGCTAAAACCGTTGGAAATGCTACTCGATCATGATTGTAACCATTTACTGCTCTTACTGTCATAGTTAATAAACCTTTACTTAACTAACACTACACGTATATATACATACCCTTAACATCCCTCATCAGGTTTTTACTAACCTGACTTAAGAATACATATATGGCAGATTTACACTTAAATATTTTGAACTCTCATCCTGTAAAAACAGCATCGTTTCAAAACTGAGTAATTAAATCCTTTGGTAGGATACCACATTCTTATTTTTTTGTCAATACCTTTATAAAGTTTAGTAACAACATAATAATTACAATTGCAATTATATATATAAAATAGTGTTTAATAGTATCAGAACCCATAAACAAAGAAGCTAAAGCTCCAGCTATAATTGCAACTGAAGTTAAAATCATAACAGTTTTCTTTTGTGAAAAACCTGCATGCAAAAGCTTATGGTGAATATGTTCAGCATCAGCAACAAAAGGAGATTTCCCTTTTGCAATTCTTCTTAATGAAGAAAATGTAATATCCATAATAGGTACAGCTAGTACTAAAAACGGCAACAAAATTGCTAAGGTTGCAGCTTTCATTACCCCTGTAATTGATATCGTAGCAAGCAAAAATCCTGAAAATAATGCTCCTGAATCACCCATAAAAATTCTTGCCGGATTAAAATTGTAAGTCAAAAACGCAAGCATTGAACCCGCTAAAATAAATCCAATCAAAGCACTCATAGGATTTGGAGGAGTCATTGCAACTGCAATAATCGCAAGAGTTATTGCATTAATTGTCACAACAGATCCTGCAAGACCATCTACGCCATCAATAAAGTTCAAAGCATTTGAAATACCAACAATCCATAACAAAGTTATTGGATATGAGAAAACCCCTATATCACCTATAAAAGGTACATTATTAATTTGAACACCTAAAAGATATACCAATGTAGCAATAGATATTTGAATAAACAATTTAAACTTAGCATCCAAATTATAAATATCATCCACAAGTCCCAACAAGAACATTAAAGACCCACCTAACAATATTCCTGATAAAAGACTTCCATATGGATAGTAACTCAAGCACACCAAACATAAAAAAGTCAACATTGAACTTGCCCATATAGCAACCCCACCAATTCTTGATATTGGCTTTGTATGAATTTTACGCTCATTTGGTACATCTACTAAGCCTTCTTTTTTAGAAAAACTTATTACTAAAGGGACAAGACATACTCCTATCAAGTATGCTATAACTGTTCCCATAACGTGTGCGTGAGATAATTTTATTAACATATTATTTTAATTCCCTATTGATATATCGGATATTTTTTACATAATTTAAGAGAACGTTCTCTTAAATTCTTCAATCCCAATTCATTATCTGACGAAAATATTGCAGATGCAATAATTTTTGCAACTTCTGTCATATCTTCTTCTTTAAAACCTCTCGTTGTCACTGCAGGAGTTCCAAGCCTTATACCACTTGTTACAAAAGGACTTTGAGGGTCATTTGGTACTGTATTTTTATTTGCGGTAATACCAACTTTTTCAAGGATATTAGCCATATCCTTACCTGTTTTACCTGTTTTTCTCAAATCAAGTGTCATCAAATGGTTTTCTGTCATGCCACCTACAATATCCATGCCTTCATCCATCAGCCCTTGAGCCAGAGCTTTAGCATTTTTGATAATTTGAGCAGCATATTCTTTAAACTCAGGTTTAGAAGCTTCTAAAAGTGCAACAGCCTTACCAGCAATAATATGCTCCAACGGACCACCTTGCATACCTGGGAAAACAGCTTTATCAATTATTTGTGCAAATTCCTCATCACACATCGTAATTCCACCTCTTGGTCCACGCAATGACTTATGAGTTGTAGTAGTTACAAATTGTGCATAACCAGCTGGTGATGGATGAAGTCCGGCTGCTACAAGTCCTGCAATATGTGCAATATCAGCTAACAAATAAGCTCCTACTTCATCTGCAATTTCTCTAAATTTTTTGAAGTCTATAATTTTTGAATAATTACTTGCTCCGCAAATGATTAATTTAGGTTTATGCTGATGAGCCATTTCTCTAACATTTTCATAATCGATATTACCTTCTGCGTCAACTCCATAGCTTTTTACATCAAAATATAACCCTGAAAAATTAACAGGAGAACCATGAGATAGGTGACCACCGTTTGATAAGTCCATACCCAAAACTTTATCACCAGGTTTTAATACAGCCATAAACACAGCCATATTTGCTTGAGCTCCGCTGTGAGGTTGAACATTAGCATGATCCATACCAAATAATTTACAGGCTCTTTCTTGAGCAAGAGCTTCAATTACATCTACATGTTCACACCCGTTATAAAATCTTTTACTTGGTTTACCTTCTGCGTATTTATTCGTTAATACACTTCCACATGCTTCCATTACTGCTTTTGATGTAATATTTTCACTTGCAATCAATTCTATTGTGTTTTGTTGTCTTTCAAATTCCAACTCAATTTGTTTAGCTACTTCAGGATCCACTTTTTTTATATTATCTAAATTCATTCTCACCTCATAATTCAAAATATATACGTAATAATTATAATTAAAAATAACAAATCAAACAAATTCTTAAATTATCTTTAGGAAATAGTTAAGAATTTAGCATTAACTTAATGTAATTATAATATTCATTATTTTTAAATTTATCGACTTTTGACAAAAGAAATTCTTTTGAAACAAAACCCATACGATATGCAACTTCCTCAAGACAAGCAATTTTTATCCCTTGGTTTTCCTCTATTGTCTGCACATACTGACTTGCTTGCAAGAGCGAATGATGAGTTCCTGTATCGAGCCAAGCAAAACCTCTGCCAAGTAGTTCTACACTCAATTTATTTTCTGAAAGATAAATATTATTCAAATCTGTGATTTCCAACTCTCCTCTTGGAGAAGGTTTTAGATTTTGAGCATATTTTACAACATCATTATCGTAAAAATATAATCCGGTCACAGCATAATTTGATTTAGGAATTTTAGGTTTTTCTTCAAGTGACAAAACCTTTCCAGAATTATCAAATTCAACAACACCAAATCTTTGAGGATCTTTCACTTGGTATCCGAATACTGTAGCTCCTCCATTATTTTTTATATTCTTAACAACCCTTTTTAAAGTACCTGAAAACCCGGGTCCATAGAATATATTGTCACCTAATACAAGTGCTACATCATCATCTCCAATAAATTCTTTTCCAAGAATAAAAGCCTGTGCAAGTCCATCGGGACTAGGTTGCTCTACATAAGAAAATTTAACACCAAACTGCTCTCCATCACCTAACAATCTTTTGAAATTAGGTAAATCTTGCGGAGTTGATATAATCAAAATATCCTTTATTCCTGCCAACATTAAAACAGATATAGGATGATAAATCATAGGCTTATCATAAATTGGTAACAGTTGTTTTGAAACTGCAATTGTTGACGGATACAATCTTGTGCCTGAGCCTCCTGCTAGTACTATACCTTTCATGATAACTCTCCTTCATCAAAATTTCTTAAAGCTAAGTAATCCTTCAATGCAAGCCTCCAATCCCTGCATATTCCTTGGTTGTCCATAACACTGTATTTAGGTCTTTTTACAGGACTTGGAAATTCTTCTGATGTACAAGGCTGTAAATTTGTTTCTAAATTCATTTGGTTAAAAATTTCTTTTGCGAATCCATACCAACTTGTCTTTCCTGAACCACATACATGATATGTTCCATATGGTTTTGAAAGCAGTTTTAGTATTCCGTTTGCCAACTCTACTGTCCAAGTAGGGCATCCTACTTGATCATCAACGACTTTTAAATCAGGTTTTGTAGCTAGTGAAATCATAGTTTCTACAAAATTCTTACCGTAATGACCATAAAGCCAGCTTGTCCTTGCTATATAATATTTTTTGCATAGACTTCTTACAGCTTCTTCTCCTTCATACTTTGTCATACCATAATTATTTAAAGGATTTACTCTGTCTTCTGGAGTATAGGGTTCTGTTTTCTCCCCATCAAAGACATAATCCGTTGAAATATAAACTAAGGTTATATCAAGTTTTCCACACACTTCTGCAATATTTTCTGTACCTGTAACATTTATTGCTTCTGCACCTGATAAATCTTCTTCTGCTTTATTTACATTTGTATATGCTGCACAATGAATAACCAAATCAGGATGAGTTTCTGTTATATATTTTTCAACAGCCGAATTATCAGTAATATCAAGAGTATCTTTATCTGTTTCTATTACGAAACAGCCACTATCTTCTAGTATTGGACATAAATCTTGTCCTAACATTCCTTTTGCACCTGTTACTA
>CASECH010000088.1 GCA_949286405.1 uncultured bacterium | reverse complement strand
GGTGAAACAAGGAAATTGTACATAAATATTAATCCTCAACTGTTTCATGTTTGCTTTATGAGTAAGCAGAACGAACTTAAACGGTTTATTCAAATTCCACAAAAACCTCCGATGTTTTGTATGCTTTTGAGAAAGTATTTGGAAAATGCAAGAATTGCTAAAGTTAATCAGCCTCCTTATGAGAGAATTTTGGAGTTTTATATTGAAACTTTTAATGAGCTTTCAGAGAAGATTTATTTATGTCTTGCGATTGAACTTATGGGTAAGCATTCTAATGTAGTTTTATACAATTACGATACTAATGTTATTTTAGGTTGTGCCCATAACGTAGGTGCAGAAAAAAGCAGAGAACGAGAAATGGCAGGAACTCTGCCTTATGTATATCCTCCAAAACAAAATAAAATTGATATAGAAAATTTTAATGGGGATATTGATTATACAAAGCTGAGTAGTGATTTTTTCTGGTTTTCAAATTCATTCGCAAGACAATGTCGAGGGAAATGTCTTGATAAGTTAAAAAGTTTTGTTAGATTAGAAAATTTAAGTCCAAAAATTTCAAGTGATTATTCTGAATTTACGCTTTTTTCTGAATTGTTAGATGCAGGGTATTCTTATCAATCTGTTAATGAAATGATTGATGAATATTTTACCTACCATATTGAAAAATCCAAATTTAATGAGATAAAGAGTCATTTACTTGCAAAAGTGGTACATTTTCAAAAAAAATTAAAATCTTCTTTAGAAAAAATGCAACTTCGTTTAGATAAAGAATCTGATTTTGATAAAAATCGTCTTTATGGGGATTTGATTATGGCTAATCTATATAATAATAAGGATTTTCAGTCATATATGAATGTTTTTGACTATGAAAATAATAGAGAACTAACTATTCAGTTAGATAAAGATTTGACGTTGAAAGAGAATGCAAATAAGTTTTATAAGCTTTATAATAAGGCGAAGACATCAAGACAAAAAATTTCAGAATTAACCAGTGGAATTTATGAGCAGTTAGAATATTATGGACAGGTCTTTTATTCAATTGAACAAGCACAAAGTATAGATGATTTGTTGGAAATAAAACATGAAATTGAACCTGAACAAGTTAATAGTAGTAAAGATATTAAATCTGCTTCAGTGCCTTTAGAATTAAGTATTGACGGGCATAGAGTTTTTGTCGGTAAAAATAACAGACAAAATGATTATATAGTATCAAAGTTATCAAAAGATGACGATTATTGGTTTCATATTAAAGATTGTGCAGGCTCTCATGTTTTGCTTAAATCTGAAGTGGAACCTGATGAAAAACTTATTTATGAATGTGCAAAACTTGCTAAAGAGTATTCAAGTGCAAAGGATTCTTTGAAAGCTGGAGTTATTTATACAAAATCTAAATATCTGAAAAAGCCGCCTAAAGCTGCTTTGGGGTATGTTATTTATAAAAATGAAAAGGAAATAGTCGTATAGGCTTTTGAAACTAAGTTTTTATGAGTGAATTTGTTGAAGAAATTACAAAAAAAGATGAAAATGTTACTATGACAAAGAAAAATGTTATAGCTCTTGTAGATTGTGATTCTTTTTTTGTTTCTTGTGAGCAAACAGTAAATCCTGAACTTAAGGGGAAGCCTGTGTGTGTTATGTCTGCCAGAGGTCAGTGTGTTATTTCTCGGTCAAGAGAAGCGAAAAAACTTGGAATTCGTATGGGGATGCCGTATTTTCAAATTGAAGGTCAGATGAAAAAGGCAATTTTTATAAATGCAAATCATGACTTATATAAAGATTTTTCGACGAAGGTTATGACAATATTAAAGGATTTTAGTCCAAAAGTTGAAGTCTATTCGATTGATGAAGCGTTTGTTGATTTGACCGGACTTGAAAGGCTTTATAAAAAGAATTACTTTGAAATCGCAGAAATGATAAGAGTGGAAATTCTTGAACGTATAGGTATTCCTGTATCTATAGGTATCAGTTCTTCAAAATCTCTTGCAAAGCTCGCTTCTGACAAAGCTAAAAATATAGCGGGAGGTGTATTTCTTATTGGTAGTAAAAAAATTATACCTGTTTTAGAAAAAACCTCGATTGATGAAATTTGGGGAATTGGCAAAAATTTATCGTTATTTTTTAGAAAGAATGGTATAATTACTGCTTATGAGCTTGTTCAACAATCTGATATTTGGTTAAATAAACAGGTTGGAGTTAGAGGACTCGAAATGAAACATGAACTATTAGGGGAAATGATATCACCTGTATCAGATGAGGTGAAACTTCCTAAATCAATTCAAAACACTTGTGCTCTTGCTAAATTTACTGCTGATAAAGATTACTTGAAAAATTCCCTAAATTACCATATTCATAGGGCTTGTGTAAGATTAAGAAGTTTGGATGCAAAATGCTTTGGTGTAAGTATTTTTTTACGCACGAAAGATTTTAAAGTTTTTTCTGAAAAAAGGGTATTGAATAAAGCAACGGATTTTGAATTGGAAATATCTGATATAATTTTTGAGTTGCTTGAAAAGTTGTATAGACCTAATATTTTATATCGTAGCACAGGAGTTATTTTAGATACGTTTGAATTCAATTCAGAGGCACAACTTTCTCTTTTTGGAGATTCAGAAAAAGATGAAAAAAAAGCTAAATTAACAAAATGTTTTGATAAACTTGAAAGTCGGTTTGGTAAAAATATTATTCAAACAGGTTTTATTCAAAAAGATGTTTGATATGGTATTTAATAAAAAAGGTTCCAACATATGGAACCTTTTTATTTTTTAGTTTTTATAACGTTTTATTCTTCTATAATCCAACCGTTTGTGAGATCCACTTTTATAGGTTTAAGCAATTTTATATATACAGTGCCTTGTGGTTGAACATCTAATTTTTCACCTTTTAGAGTCGCACGTACTATTTTCATAAACCAGTTTCTGTGTTTTGTAACTTCGCCTACGCCATTGAAACTCACTGTTTGATCGTTGTTTGTAGTAATTAGTGAGTTATCAAGTACAAGTACACCATTTCTTACAAACCATTTGCCATCTCTTACATCAAGTAATTGCCCTTTTAAATTTGCACCCTTAGATACAAGGATAAATTTATCTTTTGTAATGTAATTTTCTGGAGCTTGAGCTACATATATTTCTCCAGGTTTTGAAGACTGTGAACTTATATATTTATCAAGGGTTACAGGAAGTAATGCTCCTGCAGGTATTGTACCTATACTGCCTTGTACAAAAGCGTTTTCTACTACATAGCCTTCACCGGTTTTCTTTCTCATAGCTTCTGCAAGTTTTGCATTAGGGTTTAGTTGTGCTTGTTCCATCATATCATATAATATCGCAGTAACCTCAGCTCTTGTAGCTGGTCTGTTTGCGTCAATTTTTGCTTTGTTTGCAGATGGTATTGTCACAAGCATATTTAAAATTTCAGCTTTCCCTGCAGGAATAAGGAACCATTCAGGAACTTGGTTTGTGTCTGCAAATTTCTTTGATAGTACTTCTTTAGCTTTTTGTACACTTATTTCTTCTGTTGTTAATGCATTTACTGCTACAGAAATTGATTCAGCTCTAGTTACTGTATCATCCGGTCTGAAAGGTTCTCCTGTTTTAGGGGCTGATATTAAGTCAAAGTATAGTGCTTTTTGTATTGAATCATAAGCCCAGAAATCTTTATCAATGTCTGAAAAATTTACTGGCTGAGCTACTGTAGTGTGTTCTTGACCTAGTGCTTTTATAGCCATTGACGCAAATTCAGCTCTTGAAACATTTTCATCTGGTTTAAATGTTCCATCAGGATAGCCAATAACTACTCCTTTTTGGTTTAAAATTTCTATTTGTTTTGCAGCCCAGTGGTTAGCATTTACGTCAGGAAAAGCAAATGCAGGAATTGAAACCGCTACGGCAAATAGTAGACCTAATGTCGCTTTTAATAGGTTTTTCATATTTTCTCTCCTATAAATAATATCCACTGACATGTTACATTTAAACTTAATTTTCAGCAAGAATTTTTAAAGTTATGTAAAATAATTCTTGATTTTTCTGGTTAATTTAGTTAAACTGGCAAAAAAAATTTTGTTTGTTTTTTACTACGTTGCAAGAATATTATATAAAGGAGATTTTTATGCAAATTACCCCGATTAAAATGAGTTTATTTATGAATAATTCTGAAAAAAATAATGTTAGTACACAATATAATGGATTTATAGTACCAAAGTTGTCTCCGTTAAAAGTTGATACTGTCAATTTTTCAGGTTCTATTTTTTCTGAAGCAGCTAGGTTTGATAAAGCAGTAAAAATGAAACTTGTACCTTTTATGGATGAAACGAGACCTTATTATACGAAACTATCTTCTATAAAGAAAAAAATTACAGAGGCTGCAGCAAAAGATGAAAATGTAGCTAAAAAACTTGAACCAATTGCTGTTAAGACCCAAGAATTTTTAGCGGCTACTCCTTATAAAAAGACAACAATTTTAGCATCTGAAATATATGAACATTCTCAGAAATTGAATGAAATTAGATATTCTGCTTTGACTAATTCTCAGATGTCAGAATTTCAGGAAAAACAAAATTCTCTTTTAACTCAAATAAGAACTGTTGATGAAGATATAAAGAATTTTAATAATGTAAAAGCTCGTGTTCATGAGTTTATAGCTAATGTTCCTAAGGAAATTGAGTCAATAGTAAAAAATAACGTTTAACCATTTGTATGGTGTATAATTTTTTATAAATTTATGTGTGCTATAAGGTTTATGACTTTAAATATAGGCAAGAATTCAGTTTGGACTTCAATTGTAAAAAAAGAAATTCATCCTTCGTCCTTAAAAACTTTAGGGATTGATATTCCAAGTGGTGTTTCTAATGTTTTTAATATAAGTGCTAAAAAACTTAATGAAGTATCAGTTGAATTTTATTTGTTGAAAGATAAATTTGGTAAAAATCTTGGGAGCCGTTCTATTTACTCAAACGGTTTTTTACGGAATATTGATATAGAGTATAATCCCATTCGAACAGATGGGCATAACGGATTGTCAAAAAAAGATTTTATTTCTGATAATAAAATTTATACAAATCATCTATTTCTTAATGGTAAATTACAAAAAAGGAGTTCATCTTTCTTAGAAGTTTTTAGGAATTTTAGGTATTTTGAAGATGAAAAGTTTATAAAATCTAATGAATTGGCTGTTTCAAAAAAAATTAATAATTTATCTCAAACTATTGTGAGAATTAAAGAATTGGTTCAAAAAGGAGGAGCTAGAAGAATATTTCAGGAATTGTTACAAATTGAGGAAAATCCTAAAATTAAAAGATATTTAAAAATAGATTCTTTGCTTAAAAAAGATGGTGAGATTAATTTAAATTCTTATGCTCATTCTAAAAATCTTCAGTTTGATTCTAATAATCCTTACTTTCAGATCGGATTGTTAAATTATAGAGATATGCTCAAAGCCCGATATAAAATGATTGCTAAAGAGTGTAGATGTGAAGGAATAGAACCTCCATTATTTTTTGAAAATAATAAAAAAGCTTTTGATAATAGTATGTTAGGTCGATTGGGTGGAATTGTTCCGAATGATAATTCTTTTATTGGGGTAAATTGTAGTCTTGCAAAAGATAAAGTTAAGCTTGTCCAAATATTAGGACATGAGTGTGAACATCTTTTTAAACAGAATGCGATTATACATTTAGCAGGACTAAAAAATATGATGAGTGAAAATTTTGTATCAAAAAGATTTTATAAAGGTATTGAAAACAGGTTAAGAAAAATTGAAAAAGGGACTGATAAATATCGAGATGCAGAAATTTTTTTATATGAAAAAATGAATTATATTAATCTTGTACTTAATAATGGAAAATTAGATGCTGATAAACATAATCAATTGTATAAAGAGCAACTAGCTAATTTGGCAGGAGATGTAGAAATAGAACTTTTTCAGAAATATATAGCAGATATAAAGAAAAATTTTAGTTTATTTAATACAAATTATGCTTTGAAGAAGTAATAGTAATATTATTGTTATTTATAATATTTCAATAACTAGCTCTGAAAGTGATTCTAGGGAATATTTTGATGTTTTGAGTAAATCATCTTTTGGAATTTGTCCGCTTGCAACTAGTATTGTTCTTTCGACTCCTGCATTTTTTGCTGCGATATAGTCCATAGGTGCATCTCCTATCATAATTGACGTTTCAGGTGTCGAATTTAATATTTCTAAAGCCATTTTTACAGGTACTCCACTTTCTTTGGTTTCTGTTGTGGATTCTCGCCCTATTACTACATCAAATAAATTTTCCCAGCCAAAATGTTTTATTGTAAGTAGAGCTGATTCTTTTGAATCAGAGGTAACTATTCCGGTTTTTATATTGTATTTTTTTATGGATTTTATAAAATCAATTGCATCATCAATAGGCTTTGTATATTTTTCCATGTTTTTATAAAAACTGTCACTTACGCTATCAAAAATTTGTTCAATCTCTTGTTCTGTCGCTTTAGCTACAATTGAATTGAGGTATTTGCAAAAAATTTCAATAATAATTGGACGAGAATACATTGCTGTTATTCCATCTTTAAGCATTTTACCTGTTTGTGTATCATAGCCTAGAGTTAAGCATATTTGAGTGAACAAATTTTTATCCAGAGAATACTTTTCGATGACTTCTATCGCTCGAAGTTCTGTCATTTGTCCCCAAAAATAATGCAAATCAATAAATGTACCATCTTTGTCAAATAGTATTGCATCAATATTATCAATTTCCCAATCTTTTGATTTCAAAGTAATCATGATTAGTCCTTTAATATTGTATCAACAAGTGATTTTGCTATTTCTGTAGCTTTTGATAATTTTTCTTTATTTTCAAACAAATCATCTGATTCAAGATATTCTTTGACAATTTTTCTCGCATAAGATCCTACTGCAAGACAAGCTGGATAAACTCCGCAAGAATTTGCTAATTCTATTGATCTAGCATTAGTTCCGCCTGACATCATAATGTATGCTGGAAGTTTTTCATTTTGGAACAATTGGGCAGTCGCAACAGCCTGTAGAGTTGTACCTAACTCATCATTACTTCCGCTCATTGCAATTCCGTCAGCTTGAATAATAGTTGTATATGGTTTTCTAAGTTCAAGCATTTTCTTTACTCGCTTCATTAAATTTTTGTCACCAAGTTCAGAACGGTCAATGGAAATACATAACATGCCATCAAAGGCGTTATTAATTTGATTCCATTTATCCATTACATCATTTTCGTCTGTTGAAATAGCATGAAATTCAATACAATCAATTCCTTTTGCAATAAGCTTTGGAAGTATTTCTTTATAATCTTGCAATTGACTTTCCATTATAATAGCTTGTTTTGGACAATTTTTTGCACATTGACCACAGCCTATACATCTTGCTTTTTTTACTTTGTATTTGTCCAGTTCAATAATTGCGTCATGTGGACAAACAGTTTTACATTTTCCACATTTAACACATTTTTCTTGATCAATTATAGCTTTTGTAATATGTGGATCGCCGTCAATACCTACGCTAACACATAGATATCTGTCTTTTTCAATCCCTGCTCTTTGTAATCCTCTTTTTGCAGCGTCTACTATTTCCGGTTTCGCACATAAATCAAAAAAGTTACATCCTGCAAGAGAATATATTGTAACTAATCTTTCGACTTCTTGTGCATCTTCATTTCCGGCACCACAGACCAATTTAAAACATTTTTTTGCTTCAAATAAATCTTTTAACATAATTTTTCTTTCTATATTTACTATCTATAACTATTAATCAAAAATAAAAGCGAAAATAATAAAATTACTTTCGCTTTTATGGTGGGCAAGGGTGGATTCGAACCACCGTAGTCTCGCGACGGCAGATTTACAGTCTGCTCCCTTTAGCCACTCGGGCACCTACCC
>CASECH010000087.1 GCA_949286405.1 uncultured bacterium | reverse complement strand
TTAGAACTTGACCACATTCAGTCATTTTTTCTTCTTTAGCTAATGTCCAAGGAGCATTATCAGTTACATATTTGTTTGTTATGTCTACAAGATTGATAATTTCTTGACCGGCTTCTGCAATTTCGAAATTGTCAAAGTTATTTTTAACTAAATCTATTTTGTTTTTTGCAATTTTTAAAATTTCATTATTAGTTTTAAATTCCGGTTTTATTTCTCCGTCAAAGTATTTTACAAGCATAGATAAAGTTCTGTTCAATAAATTACCCATACTATTTGCAAGATGAGCATTTACTTTTTCTTTGAAATCATCATCAGAATAGTTTCCATCTTTTCCGCAAGGAGCAGATGTTGCCATGTAGTATCTAAAAGCGTCAGGATGTTCCATATTAAAGTTTTTCAAAACATCAGTTGGAGCAATAACGTTTCCTATAGATTTAGACATTTTTGATTGATCTATTGTAATCCATCCATGTGCAAGAATTTGTTTTGGTAAAGGTAAATCTAATGCCATTAAAATAGCAGGCCAATAAATACTATGGAATTTAAGAATATCTTTTCCGATTACCTGAACATTTGCAGGCCATAATTTTTTAAATTGTTCGGATGGATTTTCAGTATCGTACCCAATAGCAGTAATATAGTTTGACAAAGCGTCAATCCATACATAAATAGATTGTTCTGTATCATCAAGTACGTCTATTCCCCATTGAACATTTGATTTTGCTCTTGATACAGAGATATCTTGAATATCTTCTAATTGTTTTAAAACTTCGTTCGCTCTAAATTGAGGTACGATAAAATCAGGATTTTCTTTTATGTGTTTAATAATAGCATCTTTGTATTTTGTTAGTTTGAAGAAGTAATTTTCTTCTGTCACTAATTCCGGTTTTTTCAAGTGATCAGGACATAGACCTTCTTCGGTTAAATCTTTTTCGTTCAAAAAGCATTCACAGCCAGAGCAGTAAAGACCTTGATATGAATGTTTGTAGATGTCACCATTTTCAACAAGTTTTTTGAAGATTTTTTGAACAGTTTTTTCATGATCTTCATCAGTTGTTCTTATAAATCTATTGTATTCAATATCCAAAGCTTTCCAAGCATCTTTAAATTGTTGAGCATTTTCATCACACAATTCCTTTGGTGAAATACCTTTTGCTGCAGCTGTTTTTTGAATTTTTATACCATGTTCATCAGTACCTGTTAAGAAAAACACATCATCACATCTTTGTGAATAGTGTTTTGCAATGATATCTGTTAAAATTTTTTCATAAGCGTGTCCAATATGTGGAGCTCCGTTTACATAGTCTATTGCTGTTGTTAAATAATATTTGTCCATTGTATATTCCCTTATTAAATTAATTTAAAACTTTACTTAAAACTACTACACTACAAAAACAATAGTATCATAAAAAACATTATTTTTTCTTGTAAATAAGATATCTATAGCCATAATCTATTGTTTCTATTTGGTTATAATTTTCTGCAATAAAACCACATAATTTAAAAGCGTAATCATTGCAAATAAAATTAAATCCATAATTTTTCATATTTTGATTAGACAAAACAAAGTATTCAGGTTTATTTTGTTCAAAATATTTAATAATTTTATCTTCTCCAAATGATTCTATGTACAAAGGAAGCATTGAATTATAATATCCATCACTTTTTCTTTCAGTAAGAAAGTTTATAAGTAGACCTTCTGGAAAGATCACAATTTTATCATTTTTATTTGTTTTTTTGTTGATAAAGTTAATTAAATCATTTGTAGCAATAGCTATTTCTTTTGTAGTATATATATTTCCTTTTTCAGTATTAATACTAATTTTTTGGTTTTCTAGTCCAAAATAATTTATTATGTATAAACAAAATGAAAATAAAATAAAATACAAAGTTAGAGGTTTTTGATATTTTTTGTCAATAAAGTAAAATAATAAAGCAAGAAAACTGATAACACAAAAGAAGAAATAAAAAGAAGCATATCCAGATAAAATAATTCCCCAGAAAGATTTTAATGAAACAGTGATAGAACCAACAATCAAAATTAATAAAGGCATATTAGTTTTGACGTATTTAAAACTA
>CASECH010000086.1 GCA_949286405.1 uncultured bacterium | reverse complement strand
CCCATGTTGGTTTTAGTTTTGTCAATTGACCATAAAAGTGAACCATATTTATTTTTTTCTCTTAAAGTTTCAGTCAGTTCAAGATTTTTTCTCGTACTTCCATCAATTATCATATATTCAGAAAGTTCATAAGGTTCTATTCTTTCAAATTTAGGCACATTTTCCTTCATAGTTTCCCAAACATATGCAAGTACAGCACCTGCAGCTCTAAATCCTAACTTATATCTGTTATATCCAAAAGATTCGAGGCTTTGAGCATTAAACACAGCTTTCAAGTTAGTTTCGGCAAAATTTTCGTCAAATACTGATTCAGGAATTTTTGAGCAATTATATAGTTTAGTTATTTCTTCAGGAAGATTAATTTTTTCTTCAGGAACTATTTGGAAAGGTTTAATTTCTCCTCTGATTGATGGAGCAATAACTTCAGAAGGTTTAATCCTTGCAAGCTCACTAAGTATAAGATTTATAGGTGCTTGTGTTGTTTTGAATTCTCCTGTAGAAATATCAGCATAAGAAAATCCAAATAAATCACTCTTGTTATCTTTAAATACAGCACAGATGTAGTTGTTCGAATTTTGTTCCAATAGGTCACTTTCTGTTAGTGTGCCTGAAGTGACAATTCTTGTAACTCCTCTTTTGACAAGCCCTTTAGCCTGTTTAGGGTCCTCAAGCTGGTCGCATATAATTACTTTATAGTTTTTTGCAACAAGTTTTTCAAGATAATTATTTACAGCTTTTGCAGGAATACCTGCAAGAGGTATTCTACCAAACTTACCTTGTTCTCTACCTGTTAGAGTAAGTTCCAATTCCTTAGACATTGTAACTGCATCTTCAAAAAATGTTTCATAAAAATCACCCAATCGGTATAAAAGAATTTTATCCGGATGTTGATGCTTTATTTTTATATACTCCTGCATAGCCGGAGTAAGTTCTTCTACTTTAATATCTGCCGTGTTTATTAGATTGATTTCTTGTTTTTTCATAGTTATAATAATATTATAACATAATAAGGATTTCAATATGGGTTGTTTAAAAAATATAGTGAGAGCAATAATTATCGTACTTGCCGTTATTGGCTTTATGTCTTTGGGTGGCAAGGAGTTAATAGGATCTTGGGTTAATAATTTTTTCAATCCACCTCAAGATGAAATGCTTGAAAGGGCTAAAAAAGTTGGTGATTTTTCTAAAATTAGTGATGAGTTTGAAATAGAAAAAGCTGCAGGAGTTCTTGGATATAATGCGGTTGTCGCGGAGCATAAAGCAACAGGACAAAAGCTTCTTGTTGTGGATTCTAATAAAAAAGATATTTTGACAGTAGAAGATATAAAATCTGATAATGTTGAGCAAAAACTTAAAAAATCTATTCAAAAGGTTAAATATCAAGCTTTATCAGTAGACGAATTACGTGTTACAAAGCGTGGAACAATTAGTTCTTATGGTAAAAATGTTCCTTATGTAAGATTTGAAGCTAAGGTCAAGAAGCTCCCAATAGGTGATATTGCAGGAATGGTATCTGTTGCAGAAACAAAGTCAGGAGAACCTAGGTTATTGATTTCTGCTAATGAAAAAAGTAAATATTCTCAACTAATTTCAGATGAATTTTTTAAAAAAATAAAATAAATATCATCAAAATAGTGTATAAAATATAAAAAAATTTGGGTATAATATCACTATGAGTAATTTAGATAATTTAATGAAAATTATTAATAAAGAAGTTGTTTCTGTAAAAGAATTACACCTGATTACAGATAATGAAGCTGTGACCGAAATTTCTGAAGGAAAACCTGATCCCAGACGTCCAAATTGTAAAAAATTTGATGTAAAATTGGAAAATGGAGACTTATATTACGTATATGTAAAAAAGGCCTTATTTGGTATTTTCTAAGATAATCAGACATTCCCGGTAGAACTGTTTCGATCATCTTCTAGTTGTTTTATGTCAATGTTATCATTTTCGTCTGTATAAGTATTTATAACAGGAACATCTATTTCTACATTTACATCTGCATCAACCATTTCAATATCAGTTTTTACAAATTCTTTGACTTTTCCGTCTTCCATTTTAACAGCGACTGTTCCGTTAAGGAATTGCAAGTAGCATACTTTACCTAAGCCATCAGGAGTCATTACAGCAGAACCGATTGGAGGCATTCCTTTTGCAGCATCAATATAGTTTGAGTACTCATAAGTCAGGCAGCACAGTAGTCTTCCGCAAGTCCCTGAAATTTTCCCCGGAGCAATTGGCATTCCTTGATCTTTTGCAAGTTTTACGTTAATTGTTGCAAATTTTCTAAGAAAACTTGAACAGCAAAATGGTCTTCCACATACGCCTGTTCCCTCAAGAATTGAAGTTTCATCTCTCACTCCAATATGACGAAGGTCAATTCTTACTCTGGTGAATACTTGTGTTAAATCTTTTAATAAAGCTCTAAAGTCAACTCTTTCAGGTGCTGTATAATAAAAAGTTATTTTCCTTCTGTCAAATGTAATTCTGCATTGTACTAAGTTCATATTAAGTTTATGCTGTTCCACAAGAGCCTTGCATTTGAAAAAGGATTGTACTTCTTCTTTTTTTATTTCTTCAATTGTCTGCAAATCTCTTTGAGAAAGAGTTCTTATAACATGAAACGGTTCAGGTTTTTGTGTACTTTTTTCCCATAATTTTGCAATTTGAGAATTTACAACAAAAGCCTTAAGAGCCTCTTCTCCTTTTTCAGTTCTTACAAGTACCATTTGCCCGTCTTGTAATTTTATCGTATCTGGTACGTCCAACGGGTAAAATGTGTTTTTTATGTATTTTACAGCAAATTTCATTATACGTATCTTTCTTCTTCTTTTAATTTTCTATTCATAAGTTTTTCAAGTAATGCTTGAGGAGTTATATCTGTATATACGGCTTCATAAATTGCATTTGATACAGGGACTTCTATATTTAGTTTTTTTGCTAGTTCACATATCGCTTTAGATGTTTTTACTCCCTCTGCGACAGAACCAAGCTCTGCAAGTATATCATTGATTTTTTTGCCTTTAGCAAGCATTGAACCAACAGTGTAATTTCTTGACATAGGACTTGAACATGTTGCAATCAAATCCCCCATTCCTGATAAACCATATAATGTTGAAGGATTAGCTCCAAGTTGAATACTAACTCTAACAATTTCAGCCATTCCTCTTGTAAGTAAGGCCCCAGCACAGTTATCACCAAGACCCATAGTATGAGCAAAGCCTGAAGCAATTGCTATAACATTTTTTAAGCTCCCGCCAAGTTCTACCCCGATTACATCATTGTTTGAGTACAATCTAAATTTACTTGGAACATTACATGCTTTTTGTACGAATTCTGCAACTTCCATATCATCAGAAGCTACAGATGCTGCTGTAGGTAGTCCAGCAAGAACTTCTTTCGCAAGTGTTGGGCCAGATAGTATTGCAAGTTTTTGCTCAGGCAGTACATCTTTAATAACCTCACTCATTCTCATTAATGATGGAAGTTCAATACCTTTAGATGCATTTACAAGAATTTGCTCAGATTTTATTCCTGCTTCTTTTAGTTTTTCACAAACATCACGGGTGCCAGACGTCGCAACTACTGATAGAATAATATCAGCATCAGAAATTGCATCTTTCATATCTGATGTAATTTGAACTTTGTCTTTTAATTGGACTTCAAGAGGTTTGGAACAATGTTTATTATTTATTAAGTCTTCTGACAAATCTTGTGCACGTCCCCATACAACAATTTCATCAAAATTGTCTGTTAATAACCAAGCAAGAGTCAAGCCCCAACATCCTGCTCCTAATACTGTTAATTTCATATATTCACACTCCTCTTCCAATTCTTTTTATTCTATTATACCGCAGCTTGACTCACATGTAAAAGTTTTCTTAACACTCCTCTGTGTTTTTTTAATTCTTGACGAGCTTCATCTACGCTTAATTTCAATTTTATTGTAACAATTGCAGTTTTAATTTCCCAGTTGCATTTTAGTAATGCTTGAAGAGCTGTGCTGTGAGGTACATCTGCAATTTGTGCAACAATTCTAATTGCACGATCTTTCAATTTTTCGTTTACAGGCTGCAAATCAATCATGAAGTTTTCATAAGTTTTACCAATTTTTATCATTGCACCAGTAGATAGCATATTTAAAACCATTTTTTGAGCAGTACCTGCTTTTAGTCTGGAAGACCCAGCAATAACTTCAGGACCAACTTCCACGCAAATAACAAGTCCTGCTTCTTCTGCTATTCTTCCTTTAGGATTACAAGTAATTCCAATAGTTTTGCATCCTACTTCTTCAGCTCTTTTTAGTACACCTAATAAATATTTTGGGTTTCCACTAGCTGAAATTACGACTGCAACATCGTCTTCTGTAAGAATTTTTGCATCTTCATATCCAAAATCAAAGTTATCTTCAGCACCTTCAATAGAATGTCTGATGGCACCATCTCCACCTGAAATAAAACCTTGTACCATATCATGAGATACACTGAATGTAGGTGGACATTCTGAAGCATCAAGAATACCTAATCTTCCTGAAGTTCCAGCTCCAAAATATATTAGTCTTCCACCTTTTAAAAATTGTTTTGCAATTAAATCAACTCCTGAAGCGATATTATCACACTCTTCTTCAACTGCTAGTGCTACAAGCTTGTCTTCTTCATTCATTTTTCTAACAATTTCTGAAGTAGATAAAATATCAATATCTTTGGTATTTTCATTCCTGCATTCTGTAATAATGTCACTCATAATACGTCCCCTTTATAATAAACACTACACCAATTTCAATAGATTAGCCATTTCAATGGCCGCTTTAGCAGCGTCAGAACCTTTATTTCCAGCCTTAGTTCCGGCTCTTTCTATAGCTTGTTCAATATTATCAGTAGTTAAAACTCCAAATATTACAGGTACACCACTTTGTAGGCTGACTTGTGCAATTCCTTTGGATACTTCTGCACATACATAGTCAAAATGAGCAGTAGAGCCCTTAATGACTGCACCTAGAGTAATTATAGCATTATATTTCTTAGTTCCTGCAAATTTTTGTGCCGCAATTGGAATTTCGAAAGCTCCAGGAACTTTTACTATATCGATATTTTCTTCGTTAACACCATGTCTTTTAAGCTCATCAATAGCTCCTGATAAAAGTTTTGATCCAATAAAGTCATTAAATCTTGATATAATTATACAAAACTTTTCATTACTTGCTACTAACTGACCTTCATATGTTTTCATTTTCTTCTCTCCATTGTCTATAGATACAATAATTTTAACGCATTTGTATCTATTTTACAACAAGAGGTAAGAAAATCTTATAAAAAATATATATTGAAGCTAATACTAAAAGTATTCCGCTTATTTTTAGAAGTAAATCAGAGAATTTGTAAAAGCCTTTCCAATTTTTCAGATGAGAAGTAAGAAATCCTGCAAGAATAAGTATTACTCCCTGACCCAATGCAAATAAAAATAACATAATTATTGCATGACTAATGCTTGCTGATAATGATGCAAATGCCATTATTCCTGCGAGTATCGGAGTAGAACAAGGTGTCCCTGCAAGTGCAAATACTGCACCTAAAATAATTGGGTATAATATCAAACTATGACTGTTACCCTGCGGAATTTCTTTAATCATTATAGGTAGTTCAAAGTCAATAAATCCTGCTAATTTTAGTCCCATAACAATCAAAATTGAGGCAATTATTAGCCCAAAATATCCTCCGGCAAAAGAGATAAATACTTTTCCTGTAACTGCACAAATTATTCCAATAATTGAAAATACTATTGCAGTACCTATTACGAAGAAAATCATTTGTAAAAATGTTTTTATAGGTTTCTCTTTTGAATAGCCTCCAACGTAACCTATAATTATTGGTAACATTGCAAGTGAACATGGAGATATAGAGGCAATCAATCCACCCAGAAAAGATATTGCAAATAGTATTGGCAAACTGCCATTTTGCGTAAATAGACTTACGTAATTTTCCATTATTTAAGTTCCTTTAAATACTTTTCCATTCTTGCTTTGGGTATTGCTCCTTCTATTCTTTGAACTTGAACTCCTTGTGAGTTAAGTAGAATAATAGTAGGTACAAGTGTTACATTATATTTTGCAATTTGTTCTTGGGTATATTTGTTTTTGTCTTGAACATTAATTTCAGTCAAAGTAATTTTATTTTGGAATTGAGGAAATATTTCTTTGAAGACTTTATTCATAGTTTGACAATCAAGGCACATTGCTGAAGTAAATTTAAGTATTTGTGGTCTTCCTGCAAGAGCTTCTTTGGCTGTAGTAGTACCAGATTGCGTAAGTGCCATGTATGCGATAATTGGTATAACAAAAATTAGTCCAATAATAAGTATGTTTTTTTTCATAAAATATCTCCTTTTAGTTCAATATTAGCATAAACTAAAAAGGAAAAATTTATAACCTCATATGGGTAATTTTTAAGGACTAAATATCTTCTGGAATATAAATGTTTGCCTTTGATAAAATTTCCCTTGTATGTTCATAACAACAGGTTTTCTTGCATAGGTTTTGATATTCTCTCACAATACTTATGATATCATCAACTGACATTTTAATAATCCTTCTTTCGCCTTCAATAATTCTTGCCATATTTTTATTATTCCTTTCTTTTATATATGGCTTTATCGACATAATTGCTTAAAACTTTTATGAAATCAGCTTTTTGATATAGAAATTTATTTCCAAATAATAAATTAAATTCGAAGAGGCTGTTTTTTTTATATAATAAAAAAGTCCTCTTACAATTTTATAAGAGGACTTTTTATATTTTAGAATATTTAAAACTATTCTTCGTCTTCGTTACCCAATTGAAAATCAGGAGCACCGAACATACCTTCGATTTCTTCTAAGATAGCAGAAGGTTTTCTAGCTTGATTTCTTTGAGCAACTGCACGTTTTCTTTCTTCACGTTCTTTTTCTTCATTAGCATTAGATAAGTGGTGGAAACCTGTACCTGCAGGGATTAAACGTCCAATAATGATATTTTCTTTTAATCCTCTTAGTACATCTTTCTTACCATCTACTGCTGCTTCTGTTAAGATTCTTGTTGTTTCTTGGAATGAAGCTGCAGAAATGAAGCTTTCTGTATTTAATGAAGCTTTAGTGATACCTAACAACATGTATTCACAAGTAGCTGGTGTACCACCTTTTTCTTCTACTTCTTTATTTGCTTTTTCAAAAGTTTGCATTTCAACAAGTTCAGAAGGTAGAAGATTTGTATCTCCACCGTCAATAATCTTAACTTTCTTAGTCATT
>CASECH010000085.1 GCA_949286405.1 uncultured bacterium | reverse complement strand
TTTTTGCTCTTATCGCTTTTTTAGGTTTTTTAGGGAATTTGGTAAAAGATGCATTAAATTTTGTTTTGAAATCTTCTGATTTAAAATTTGTAGTTATAGTTGCGGGATGTCTTATTTCTGTATGTTCAGTATGCGTACATGGTTTTGTTGATACTGTATTTTTTAGACCGCAAATTCAATTCGTGTTCTGGACTATGGTTGCAATAATTAGAAATATAGTTATTTCTGAATAGTTTGGTATTAAGTTTATATAAAGGCATGGAATAGCTGTGTTAAACTATTATTAGAGGATAGAAACGGAGGGTTTTCCTCTTTTAATTCTAAATTAGATAGTTTGGATAATTTCATAAAGGTAGTGAAAGAAGGAGAAAGATATGATACCTATTTTGGATTCAAAACGTCAATATGCTACTATTGGCTCAGAAGTTGAAAAAGCTGTATGTGAAGTTTTACGTTCAGGCTCTTATATTTTAGGTGCTAATTGTAAAGCTTTAGAACAAGAATTAGCTGATTTTATTGGATGTAAATACACAGTTGGTTTAAACTCAGGTACTGATGCTTTGCACTTGGCTTTAAGAGCTTTAAATATTGGAGCTGGTGATGAAGTTATTACAGTTGCATTCACATTCGTTGCGACAACTGAAGCTATCGGAATTGTTGGTGCTAAACCTGTTTTCGTTGATATTGATGAAGATACTTTTAATTTAGATGCTTCAAAATTGGAAGCAGCTATCACTCCAAGAACAAAAGCAATTATTCCGGTTCACTTGTATGGTCAGCCTTGTGATATGGATGTAATTATGGATGTTGCTAAGCGTCATAATTTGCATGTAATTGAAGACTGTTGCCAAGCAATTGGTGCTTTGTATAAAGGTAAAATGGTTGGTACATTCGGTGATTTTGGCTGCTTGAGCTTCTATCCTACTAAGAACTTAGGAGGAATGGGGGATGGTGGTCTTATTATGACTAACGATGAAAAACTTCGTGATAGAGTTATTGCTCTACGTAATCACGGTGGTGCTATTCGTTATCACCATGACGAAATCGGTGTAAATAGCCGTCTTGATGAAATTCAAGCTGCTATTTTGCGTGTAAAACTTCCTCATATTAAGGATTGGAATGAAGCAAGACGTAAACATGCTTATTACTATAACGAATTATTTGCTGATTGCAAAGATGTTCAAACTCCTAAAGAATTAGATGATACTTATTGCGTATATCACCAATATACTATCAAAATTCCTAACAGAGATGCTGTCCATAAAATGCTTCAAGAACGAGGAATTGGAGCAATGTTGTATTACCCAATTCCATTACATTTACAAAAAGTTCATGAATACCTAGGAGTTGGTAGAGGTTCTTTACCTGTTTCTGAAAAGAATACTGATATGGTTATTTCTTTACCAATGTTCCCAGAGTTAACAGAAGAAGAACAAAGAACTGTTGCTAAGACAGTTAAAGAATGTATTGAATTGTCTAAATCAGCTGCTGCTGTATAGAATAATTTAAGCTAATTGTTAAAAACGACTTGTGATTTTTATCTCAAGTCGTTTTTTTTATCCGATTGTATGTAATTTTTGTCCCTGATCTGGTGTTAGTTTTTGGAAAGGATTAATGCCCACTGCATTTTTATCCATAAAAATTTCATCTAAATTTAAGGCTCGATTAGCTGCAATTTCACTACCTTTTCCAAAATTAGCACGAGTGATATCGCCAAACTGATAAGGAATGGTAGTGCCTTGGAGTGCTGACATATTGATTGAGTTAGCACTCGTTATTTCTTTTATTTCAGATAATCCTCCTTGATTAAAACTCATTTTAAGCCTCTATTTTTATGCAAACATTACAAATGTTCTTTTTACTTCTTCTGTATATCCGTTTTTGGTTGTGTATTCAGTTGGTGGTTGCCCGTTGACTTGTCCCACGTAGCCTGCTGTTGGTTGTTGCCATAGACCAAGCTCACTACGGGTATTTGCAAACGGATTATTTGCTCCATTTATATGCCTTGCTTCTTCTGCGGTTCTTGTATTTATGTCAGTGTAGAGCTTTACGGCATCTACCGGACTGAAATATTGTCTTTGTATTGAGTCTATTCTTCCTGCAGCCATGATATAGTTGTCCTTTATTTAATCTTATATATATAAAGTATATAAATAGTAAATAATTGCTCTTTTGTTTTACTAAGCTTAACAAAAGTTAATGCTATAAATTTAATAAAATTAAATTCCGGCATATCTATTTACCCAGATTTTGATAATAAATAACACAATGTTAACTTTTGTAAAGTGTGAATTCTACACTATATATGGATTTCGGGAATTCAAAAAAATAAATTAAAACATATTATTGACATTTAAAATTGGTTATGCCATAATAATTACATAAGATTTAAGTGTAGCTGAAACACTAAATATAAATAGAATTCATTAACCCCAAAAACATATAAACTCCTAAATAATAAACACTAAAAGAGACCATTAGGATGCA
>CASECH010000084.1 GCA_949286405.1 uncultured bacterium | reverse complement strand
TGCTGCTAATTCAGCTCCTTGCGGAGATTGTTTCTTCTGTAGACGAGGGGAATACAATCTATGCGAACATTTAGATTTATTAAATGGAGCTTATGCTGAATACATAACTGTGCCTGCTAGAATAGTTAAAAAAAATATGTTGATTCTTCCAAATAACTTAAGTTTTGATAAAGCAGCATTTTGTGAGCCTTTGGCTAACGTTGTGCATGGTGTTGAGAGGACAGGCATTGAACCTGGACAGACAGTAGGTATTTTTGGTATTGGTCCTATTGGTTTGATGTTTGCAAGACTTGCAAAATTAAAGGGTGCTAACGTAATAGTAGCTGGCAGAAATCCTATTAAGTTGAAAGCTGCAGAAGAGTTTGCAACTGCTGATGAGATTGTTGATTTAACAAAATATCAAAATCCTGAAAAAATCTTTAGAGAATACACAGAAGAGCACAGAGGATTGGATGTTGCTGTTGAATGTGTTGGATTACCTGAAATTTGGGAAAGAATGTTTTCTTGTGTAAGACCAGGTGGTACTGTACATTTCTTTGGAGGCTGTAAATCAGGTTCTACCGTAACATTTGATACTACTAAGATGCATTATGGTGATATCAGATTAATGAGTGTATTCCATCATACTCCTAAATATTTTAGAATGGCTTTAGATTATATTGCGTCTGGAAAGTTAGATGTTGAAAAATTAATTACAAAAACTATTGGTTTAGAAGATATTGAATGGGCTATGCAGGAACATATTGCAGGTCGTGCTATTAAATTTTTGGTAAAACCTTGGAAAAAGTAATTAATATATAAAAAATTAAGGCTGACATTTTGTCAGCCTTTTTTAATTTAAACTCTCTAATCTTTTCTAAACAATAAGCACTTTATAAATACTTATTTGACTGCATGCAGTCTAGCTTGAATACCTGCATCTGCATTAATCATTTTTGCAGATGATAACGCCATACTACGACGTTTTTTTGCTCCTCTTAATATAAATTCCACACTGTCGCATACATTACACGAAGGTGTTACAATCTTTTTTATCATTAAATTTACTCCTTAGATTTCTGATTACAAATTTGTTATCGGAATATTTTTTATTTTCTTTAGAAATTTATTTAATGTTGTTACAAAAATTAAAATTTAAAAATTTTTGATAAAAAATAATCAATTTATTTTTAATAAATGTTTTTAATTAGGTATATAGCGAAAGGGGAAAATAACATGGCAGAAATTTCAACAGTAGGCGTACAACAAAATACTCCGGTCTTAGTACCACAAAAAGCTGAAGCGGAGAAAACACAACCTCAAGAACCGCCAAAAGAACAACAAGCTCCAGCTCCAGAAGTAGCTCCTGCAATTGTAGATAAAGCAGCTTCAGATGCAGCATCAAGCTATGCTATTGCATCTATTAATGCACAAACTCCTAAAGTGTAAATATTTTAACAAACCGCTGTAAACAAAAAAAGAACTACCTGTTTTCAAGTAGTTCTTTTTTTATCTTTTTTTACTCAACTATTGAGCAGCGTATACACTTACTTGCTTTCTGTCACGTCTGTGTGGTTCAAATTTAACAACACCGTCGATTAAAGCAAATAGAGTATCATCTGAACCGATACCTACATTGTTACCAGGGTGAATTTTTGTTCCTCTTTGACGAACAATGATATTACCGGCTTTAACATTTTCTCCGCCGAATTTTTTCACGCCTAAACGCTTCGCTTCGGAGTCACGTCCGTTACGGGTAGATCCCATACCTTTCTTATGTGCCATTTTTTATTCTCCTTGTTTGTTTTTACTAATACGTTATTTTGCGCTTATGCTTCAGTTGTTTCAGCAGCTTCAGCGGCTTTCTTTTGAGCTGTAGTTCTGATTTTTGAAATCATAACTTTTGTAAATTGTTGTCTGTGACCTTGTTTTTTTCTATAACCTTTTTTAGGTCTTTGTTTGTAAACAATAACTTTTTTAGCTTTGTCATGTTTCATTACTGTACCTTCAACAGAAGCTCCTGAAACATATGGTTGACCTACTTTAGATTTTTTTCCGTTAACAACCATAACTACTTTATCAAAAACTACTTTTGCATCTTGCTCTGCATCAAGTAATTCTACATCAAGATAGCGACCTTCTTCTACTTGGTATTGTTTACCACCAGTTTCTACAATTGCGTACATTTTCTTTTCCTTTCATTTTGGGTATCGTATTTTCTTAACCTTCGGCTAAAATAATTTGCGGGGTTAATGAAAATTTTTCTAACGAGTTACCGCATACTAATACACAAGTTATTATCCCTTACTAATATCCGCATGTCAAGTAGTTTTAATATTTATTAACTTTATGTTTTCATATTCATTTTTGGAGTAAAATTGTAATGTTATGAGAATTACTATAGAAGAGATTGAGAAAGCTAGCAGTGCTAAAATATTGTATTTAGCAGATGGAATTGATGGAAAGTTTGAAATATCTACAGATACCCGTACGATAAAAAATGGTGATATATATTTGCCGCTAAAGGGTGTTAACTTTGATGGGGAAAGCTTTTGCGATAAAGCAGTTGAATTAGGTGCTGTAGGTTGTTTTGTTACAAAAGATACTTATTCTAAAGATGCGAAAGTTGTTTTTAAGGTAGATAATACTTTAATCGCTTATCTTTCTATTGCAAGATTCATCAGAAGGAAATATTCTCCTAAAACTATTGCTATTACAGGAAGTTCAGGTAAAACTACCACAAAAGAAATGGAATACTCTGTAGTGAGTGAAAAGTTTAATAAGCATAAAAAAATTT
>CASECH010000083.1 GCA_949286405.1 uncultured bacterium | reverse complement strand
TAATGTTTTTCAAAAGCTTCAAACGTCTTTTTTAATTCATTTTGCTCCATAATTTCTCCTTTTATTGTGTATAATAAGTATCAATATGTGTATGTTAATATATAGAATTTGTATTGTCAATAGTATAATATTATTGAATGGATAAGAAAACAGATTTAACAATTTTGGGAGATGGAATAAGATTAGAGAGATTACGTAGGAAGTGGTCTCAAGAGTATCTTGCGGATAAAGCAGGATTGTCGCAATCACAGCATGTAAGTAGAATTGAAAGCGGAAAGGTTGATATTCAAGTTACAACTTTGTTTTCTATTCTTCGTGCGTTGGGTTGTGAATTAAAAGATTTGATAGATATTCATGGAGAGAATAATGGCTAAGGTAAAATCAAAATGGATATGTCAGGAATGTGGTTATGAAAGTGCAGGATATTTAGGAAAATGTCCGGAATGTGGAAGCTGGGGGAGTTTTGTCGAAGAAGTTCAATTTAGTACGAAACCTCAGCAGGTATCTGCTCATGATGAGTTTATAAATACAGAAAAACCTACGCTTTTAAAGGATATAAAATTTGATGAAGAAATTAGAGTGAGTACAAATATTTCTGAGTTTGACAGAATTCTTGGCGGTGGATTTGTTCAGGGGTCTTTGGTGCTTATTGCAGGTGATCCTGGTATTGGAAAATCTACAATTCTTTTGCAGACTAGCGGAGAGCTGTGTAAAAATAATAAAAAAGTTCTATATGTATCAGCAGAAGAAAGTGCAAGTCAGCTAAAACTAAGGGCTGAGAGATTATCCATAAATTCTGATAATTTGTATGTCTATCCTCAGACTTCAATGGAAAATATTAAAACTCAGATAGATGAAATATCTCCTGATTTTGTTGTAATAGATAGTATTCAGGCGATATATTCTCAAAATGTTGCAAGTTCAGCAGGAAGTGTTTCCCAAATAAGAGAGTGTACAAATCTTTTGATGCACATAGCTAAGACAAAAAATATAACAGTCGTAGTTATAGGCCATGTAACAAAAGAGGGTAATATTGCAGGACCTAAAGTTTTAGAACATATGGTAGATACTGTTATATATTTTGAGGGTGATAAGTATAAATCATATCGTATGTTACGTTCGATGAAAAACCGTTTTGGGAATACCTCAGAGGTGGGTATTTTTGAGATGAGTGAGCGTGGTTTGAAATGTGTTACTAATCCGAATGAATTATTTTTGAATGAGCGTTCACAAGGCTCAATTCCTGGTACTGCAATTGTTGTAGCTAATGAAGGTACAAGGCCTTTATTGGTAGAAATTCAAGCTTTGGTCGGAACAACTCCATATCCGTCTCCACGAAGGGTTACAAATGGTGTGGATACAAGTCGTGTATTACAGATATTAGCTGTGTTAGAAAAAAGAGTTGGATTAAACCTTTCTAAGCAGGATGTGTATGTGAATGTTATGGGTGGGCTTGATGTTACTGAACCTTCTGCTGATTTAGGTATTGCTTTAGCTGTAGCAACTTGTGCAAGAGATGTTGTTGTTGATTCTCAAACTGTAATTATTGGAGAAATTGGCCTTTCAGGAGAAATACATCCTGTTAATAATATCGAAAAAAGATTGAATGAAGCTGTTATGTCAGGGTTTAAAAAAGCTATTATTCCTTTTTCAAATACAGTGCCAAAGGATTTTGACAAGTTGGAAATTATAAAAGTAAAAAGATTAATAGATGCTATTGCTGCTTGCGTAAATTCTTCTAAAGTTTGATTTATTTAATCTATAAGAGTAGAGTGTAGATAGGTATTTATAAAAGATGAGAAAATTTCGTTATCATGCTTTAAAAAATAATACTCAAATAATTCAAGGAGAAGTTGAAGCTGCTTCTTTAACGGAAGCACGTGCAAAAATCAGAGATCTTGGGTTTGTTCCGACCAAAGTCTATATGGAGAGTAGTCATGAAGCTTCTATAGAGGAGTCTTCTGCTCAACAGGGTACATTAGATAGTCAAATAAAGTTTTTAAGTCTGAAAGATAAAATAAGTTTTACAAGAGAATTACAGATTATGCTTTCATCAGGTATTACAATACTTGATGCATTGAATATGTTGGCTATCAATTCTCCAAGTGAAAAAATAAGAAAAATTTCTAATGTTTTGCAAACTGAAATTATGTCAGGTAAAACTTTTGCTGAAGCTTTAAATGCACGCTATGCAAAATTGTTTGGTCCTGTATATACAGGTCTGACTCTTTCCGGAGAAACTTCAGGAGAACTTGATACTATACTTGAAAGAGTACTTGAGTTGTTAAAAAAACAAGATGAAATTAAGGGTAAGGTAATACAGGCTTCGATTTATCCTGCTATATTAATTTTGATTATGTTTGTAGTTCTTGTACTGTTTGCAAAAGTAATTTTTCCTGCGTTTGCAAGTGTATTCACATTTAATGGAGCAGATGTTCCGTTTTTGGCAAGAACTTTATTTGAGTTATGTAATTTTATTTCAAATTTTTGGTACTTGATTATTGCATCGGTTGTTGGTGGTAGTTATTTATTTAAAGAAATGATTAAGGATAGAACGTTTAAATGTAAAGTTGATTCTTTTTTGATGAAAATTCCTGTGGTTTCAGAGTTTATCAATTATATAAATTTATCAAATTTTATTAGTGTTCTACAAGTTTCTTATGATTCTGGTGTTCCGATATTGGAAGGATTAAAACTTGCTACAAAAACGATAGATAGTTCAATAGTTAAAACTCGTGCTAATAAATCGTTAGAGTTTATAAAAAATGGACGTTCACTTTCTGAAAGTTTTAGTTTCAGCTCTCTTTTGCCTAATGAGTTGATAATGATGATTGCAACCGGTGAAAAATCAGGAACTTTAGGTAAAATGCTTTTAAATGTTTCTAATGTAATAGATAAAAAAGTTAATATTGTATTGGAAACTCTAACTAAAATGTTCGAACCTATTTTGATAGTTTCTATTGGGGCTTTTGTTTTATTTGTAGCTGTTGCTTTCTATCAGATGTACTTTGGAATGCTAGGTACATTGTTTTAAAAATTTTTTCAAAACGAGAAATAACTCCGATATAATTTATTAACATCGGAGTTATCTTTTATTTTTCTTGGCGATTTGGGCGTATTAATTTTTAATTGTTACTTAGTACCAATTTGAAAGTGGCAAGATTTTTGATAGACAACATAGCATGTTTTACGTGCTGTTCTTTAGATATGTTAAAAATACGTATAATGCGTTGAATTTCTTCCAAGTCTTTTCTTGATTCAATTTTATATACATTTTTAATTGGGTCAGAAACAACTGACATTAAAGTATTTAATTCCTGTTCTTTCATAATATCTTATCCTCTTTCCTGTATATTTATATAAAGGATTTTGAGTTTTAAAAATTGCTTTTTATAGAAAAACATTTGTAATATTTGTTAACATATCTCCTTAAAGTCAATAAAATCAATGGGGGTAGCTAGATAGAAGATTTCGCTTTTTTCCATAAAGCATCGTATTCTTCAAAAGAATATTCTTCTAATGGCTTTGTTGCAAGTTCTTCCATTTTGCGGAAACGTTTCATAAATTTATTATTAGCTTTGATAAGAGCTTGCTCTGCATCAATTTTGTTCCATCTTGCAAGGTTGACTATTGCAAATAGAATATCTCCAAATTCTTCTTCCATATGCTCTTTATCATTATCTTGTTTTGCTTCTTTGAATTCTTCAAATTCCGAATTGATACATTTATAAAGTTCTTCTTCATCAGGCCATTCAAAACCCGTTTTAACTGCTTTTTTACTGATTTTTTGAGCACTCATTAGGGCTGATTGTGCTTTAGAAATTCCATCCATGACAGACTTTCTATGAGGTTTTTCTTCTCGTTTAAGTTTTTCCCAGTTTGTAACTACATCATCTGCAGAATCGACTTTTGCATCACCGAACACGTGTGGATGTCTGTGTATTAGTTTGTCAGTAAGTTCTTTTGCAACATCTTCTATATTAAAGGCATTTTCTTCTGATGCGATTTGAGAATGAAGAAGTACTTGCAACAGGACATCGCCAAGTTCTTCTTTTAAATGTTTCATGTCATTAGCATTAATTGCATCAACAGCCTCATAAGCCTCCTCAAGCATGTTCCTTTTTAAAGAAGCATGTGTCTGTTCTCTATCCCAAGGACAACCCTCAGGAGAACGCAATACCCTAATAACCTCAATAAGTTTTTCTAAATTTTCATATCCCATATTTCTATTTTATCATGAAGAATTTCTGAACAAAAGTAGAGAAAATTTTTTCAAGAATACATCAAAAGGTTGATAAAATAAAAATATCCTATGGTATTCTTATAATGTAATAATTTAGACGAAAGGATATAATCATGGCAAATTTATCAATTTCAAGTATCCGTGAACGTATTTTTAATACTACAAAACACGAACAAACAGTTGCAAGAAGTTCTAATCCTTTTGCACAATCATCTTTTAAAGGAAACGTGTTAACAGCGGATGTTTTTGAATCATCAAAATCAAAAGAAAATCAACCAAGTTTTACAGGAAAAATTGCTTCTGTACCAGCAAAAAGTAAATTATATTTAAGTGCAATGGTTGGTTCTATAAACAATTTTGGTAACAAGATTTCTGAAAAATTACATGCCGGAATAGAATCTGTTAATGCTTTTTGTAAGAGAATGTCAGATAACGTATCTAATTTCTGGTCAACTATGAAAAATACTGAAGTTAGATTTGACTTTATGGATAATATTAAAGATGCTATACATCCTGGAATTAGAAAAAATGACATAGCAAAAATGGATTTAAGCAGTGATGAAGTCTATAATAATTTACATGAGTTATTCTCAAGCAAAGCAAATGCTTGGGCAGAGTCAATAGCATAAGTATTTGTGGAGGTTAAAGTATTATGGTAGATAAAAGAACTGAAAAAGACGTAAGTAATATAATTGAAGGTTTGAGAATTAATCAAGATCCAAAATCTATCGAAATGTTAGAAGATGTTGGAACAAATTCAAGTGTTGATGCTATTAGAGAGCTTACTTCAAGAGCTTTGGTTAAGAAAAATCAGCATGATTCTTTGAAGGTTGTAATTGCTAACAAAGGTAAAGGTATCAATGATATGTCAACAGTTGTAGCTATGAGCACAATAAATGAACTATTATCATTGGATGATAAGTCTGAAGCTATTAAGATTCTTGAAGATACAGTAAATATGCATTCAGATGAAGAAGTAAGAGATAATGCGCGTTCTGTAAAAGCTTTAATGGCTTTATCATAAATTACGCGGCAAAATATTTATAAATTTGCCAGTTTTCATATAAATAAAAGCACCTTATAAACAAGGTGCTTTTTTATTAGTGTAATTTATTTTTTCTCGAACCATTTCATTATTTTATCTATAAG
>CASECH010000082.1 GCA_949286405.1 uncultured bacterium | reverse complement strand
TTGCAAAATGGTTTGACCTAGAAAAAATAGTCTACTCTGACGGAACTATTCCTGGCAAACCTGCACCTGACATATATCAAATAGCAGTCCAAAAACTTCAATTATCACCCAAAGATTGTATTGTAATAGAAGATGCGCTATCGGGTATTCAATCCGCAAAAGACGCTGGTATAGGAAAAATTATAGCAATTGCCTCAATGGAAAAAGAAGATTTATACAAAAATATACCTTCTGTATCACAAATTATTAAAAATTTTGATGAAATAGACAGAAGCATTTTTGATACAGAAATACTTGCAAGCAAATAAAAAAGGTCTGTCTAAATAACAGACCTTTTTTATCCTTTATAAAAGTATTATAACATTAAGCCTCTTTCACAATATCAAAAGCAACATCTGCAGTAATATTACCTTTTTCTCCAAGAGCAACATTACGAGAACTAAATCTAGCTCTAATTTTTTCAGCAGCTTCATTTGCATCGATATCATAATCAGAAAGTTTTGTCTTCATTCCAATAGAATTAAAGAAGTTTTCAATTTCAGATATAGCTAAATCAGCAGCTTTCAAATCAACTGACTCTTCTACTCCAAAGACTTCTCGAGCTAATTTGGCAAGTTTTTTAGATTTAGAAATTTTTTGATTTTTCAATAATCTAGGAAGAACTATTGCCAAACTTTGTCCATGATCTATACCATAAAAAGCAGTCAATTCATGTCCAATCATATGTGTAGCCCAATCCTGAGGAACTCCGACAGAAATCCAATAATTCAATCCACATGTTGCACACCAAAAAATATTTGCTCTTGCATCATAATCATTAGGATTAGCTAAAACTTTTGGAGCTTCCTCTATTAGAGTTCTTAAAATACCTAAAGCCCAAGAATCTTGCAAAGGAGAATTAACTTCATAAGTACAATACTGCTCCATTACATGAACAAACGTATCAACAATTCCATTTATAGTCTGTTTTACAGGTAAACTAAATGTAACCTGAGGATCAATTATAGAAAACTGAGGATATAACAATGGAGAATGAAAAGCTAGTTTTTCATCAGTAGCAATTCTTGAAATAACACCACCATTATTCATTTCAGACCCAGTAGCTGGAAGTGTAATTACATCAGCTAAAGGCAAAGCGTCAACTACAGGATTTTGTTCTACCATAAAATAATCATAAGCATCCTTTTCCCCAAAATACTTTGATGCAGCCGCAATAAATTTTGTACCATCAAGAGTAGATCCACCCCCTACAGCTAGTAGGAAATCAACATTTTCACGTTTCGCAATTTCAACAGCCTTCATCAACGTTTCATATTTAGGATTTGGTTCAATACCTCCAAACTCAATTACATCATAACCTGCCAAAGCTTGTTTTACCTGATCATAAACACCATTTTTCTTGATAGATCCACCACCATATGTCATCAATATCTTCTTTGACTTGTCAATATTTCTAGCAAGCTCAGAGATTGTATCTTTACCAAAAATGACCTTTGTAGGGCAGTAAAATTCAAAATTATTCATATGTATCTCCTTCTTATTTCGTGTATACTTATAATACATTTTTATTTTAAACTTGTAAAGGAAATATTTTGAATTATAAATATTTTTATCAAACAGAAATTGGTAAAATTTTTATTGGAGAAAGTAAAAATTTTATAACTTTTATAACTTTTTCAGAAAAAAATATTCCAACCGATTATAAAAGAAAAGAAACACCTTTAATAAAACAATGTATTAAAGAAATTTATGAATATTTAGAAGGTAATAGAAAGTATTTTTCTATAAAAATTTCTGAAGAAGGTACTAATTTTCAAAAAAAAGTATGGGATGAACTAAAAAAAATTCCATACGGAGAAACAAGAAGTTATCAAGATATAGCGATATCAATAGGTAATATAAAAACCTCAAGAGCTATTGGAAATGCTAACAATAAAAATCCAATAGCAATAATCATTCCTTGCCACAGAGTTATTGCAAAAAACGGAAATTTATCTGGATATGCAGGAGGCAACAATATAAAAAAATTTTTACTGGAACTTGAACAAAAACATTCAATATAAAACTTTACAAACATCAAATATTTATCGTGTATTTGCTATAATTGACAAGACAATTGGAGGAGAGCATGGAACTAATAAATTCTATTTTAGGTATACTTATAAATTTTATCGAAGGAACTATTACTCATATGGGAGCTTGGGGAATTGCTCTATTAATGGCAATAGAATCCTGCAATATTCCACTACCAAGTGAAGCAGTACTTCCATTCGCAGGCTATATTGTAAGCAAAGGTGAAATGAATTTTCACGTAGCTGCAATAGCTGGAGCCCTTGGTTGCGTACTAGGGTCTATCCCATCATATTACCTTGGATTTTTCGGAGGGAGAAAATTTGTAGAAAAGTATGGAAAATATTTTCTTGTATCACATAAAGATCTCGAAGAAGCTGATAAATGGGTAGAAAAATACGGGGATTGGGCATTCTTCTTATGCAGAATGCTGCCGGTCGTAAGAACTTTTATTTCTTTACCTGCAGGAATATTAAAGGCTAAAAAAAGAGTATTTTTCACTCTAACATTTCTAGGTTCATTGGTATGGAGTTACGCACTAGTTTATGTTGGTCTAAAAATGGGACAAAATTTAGAAGCATTCAAACACATTTGGCATAAGTTTGATATAGCGATTGTCGTAATTTTTGGAGTTTTAGGTGCTTTATACATCTACAAACACATTAAACATTTAAAAGAATCATAACATTTAAAATATATACAAAAAGCTATACAGAAATAAACTGTATAGCTTTTTTATAAATATAAATATCTACATTATCTAATTAATTTTATGGGAAAATTATTACACGTTTTAGAGGGCTATTTTTCATTGAGAAAGGACAGGATCCATTATATGTTTTTGATGCAGAATATACAAATGCAATTGGAGTTTGGTTTAGAATAGTTATTTCATTTTGCTCAGCTTGGGATTTTAGCATATTTTCATAAGCTGCATTGTGTGCATCAATAATTTCTTGTTTTGATAAATATCTGCCATTGATATTGTAATAATCATCTATTTCATTCAGTCTTTTATCAGCAATTTGTTCCATCAATAACCCATATTCTTCATTTGTTAGACCTAAATTTTTCTTAACAAAACTTGCTACAAAACGGGTACCACGATTCCCAGACATAGTTTCTACAAAATCATTATATGATTTTCCAAAACCAGAATCTATATTACAACGATCTGTTTCTGCAACATTTCTATTATCAAATTCAGAAATAATCCCCTCCGTACGACCAGCAAAAGTCCTTGCAGCATTTGGCTTTAACAATGAATTAGAGAAAAATACTTTATCATTCTTATTGTTTAACAAATTATATAAATATTCTACCCCATGTTCGGTAAAATGTCCCATCAAATAAAAATCATCCGGTAATTTAGTCTTTCGAAGATCAATAACCTGACATTCTACGCCGTCAATAATTTGTTTTTCCCAGTAAGGTTCAAGATCTTTTGCAGTTACAGAATTGACTACCTGCATATTTTGATAAACTCTTTTTTGTGCAGCCTCAATTGGTTTTGTATCAATGTTATTATCATGATTTATTATATCTTCTATAAGTTTAGAAAGTTTTAATGTTCCAAATCTGTTGTTTACTGCCACTTTATTCGCATTATTTTCAGGATTTATATCAGGATAATTTTTTACTCCATTACGTTCAATCCATTCAGGGTTATATTCTCCTGCAATACCAATATCAACAACACCATTATTATACTCTTTACTCCATCCAGAGTGAGCAACTAAATCAGTAACAACGTATTTTTCTTCATCAGTTAAACCAAATCTTTCCAAAATAGCCCATGCAAAATCACCGTTCTTATAACGCTTATGCTTAATATCAACGGCTATACCATCATTATCAGTTGTAAAAGATTTCTCAATAACACTAGGAGTTGAATCAACATCATTTAATGCTCTAAACATCAAAACCAGTTTTGTTATTTTTTGTTCATCAACAGATAAAGTCTTATATTGAGAATTATTTACGAGTGATTGCATTTGTCTTAATACCGCAACATCAACTCTTTGACCATCTGAACCAATTTTTCCAACTAACATTGCAAACTCAGGAAAATCTTTTGTTAGTGAAGTATATATAGCATTCAATGAAGGATCTTGGTTCAAAACCTTATTATTTTGGAATTTTTCGATGCACTGTTTAATTTTTTGTTCAATATTAGCCAAATTTTGAGGAGCATCCATTTTAGGTTTACAGATTACACCTTCAATTTTTCCATCATTTAACGTCAATCCAAAAGAGTTTAAAATATCATTAGCTCTAGTTTGTGGTAAATCTCTGATTGCATCGATAATATCATTTTCAAATTGTTCTCTTGAATACTCAAGCTCTATTCCTCTACTCACATCAGCAGATCCTAAAGCACTATCTAATGTTTCGATAGTATGTTCGAATTGCTTTTGAGCTTGGGCAGAAACTTCTGATTTTCTGCTTGATTGATTTTTCCTAGAATTAATTACGTAATCAATATTTATTCCATGTTTATCCAAAATCACTTTATCCTGAGGTTTTAAATCATCATTTTCAATATACCATTTCACATCATTTGTAATAGGTTCTCCTTTGACAAAAGGAATTAACCAAGATTTATTTTGGATAAGTTTATATAAATCATCAGGTAAAGATGCGTAATAATATAATTCATCTAAATCAACACCTTTACCGTTTTTATCAGAAGCTTTTCCTAGTGCAAACATTCCTACCCTTTTAGCAGCTTCAAGAATTTTTGAAGCATCATCAGGATTTGCTTTAATTGTGTTGTATAAATTACTTACTGTGCAACGTTCATATGCGTTATCACATTTTATTCCTAGCATTCCAACGATGTTAGCAAGTTCTGATTCTACCGTTTTTAGTTTTTGAAAATCAATTTTGCCGTCTGTCATGTAATGTTTTGATATATCATAATTATAGTTATCATGCCAAAAATAATCAGAAATTCTTATAGTCATAGAACGTGTAATTGGAGCATTTTTCAAGTTTTGAAAAATTTCTTCATTTACATTTCCATTTTCATTGTATAAAAAACTATTATCCTGTTCTAATTTTTGTAATGTATTTAACACTCCAACTTTATGATAATCTTCTCTCTCGTTTTTGATTAAACGTAACATAGTCATATCAAGAATACCGTCCTGATTTCTATAATTTTCAAGAATTTTAACAACTTTAGACTTATCAAGACCTAAATCATTAATCATATAGTCTACAGCAAAACAGTTTTGAACATCAAGTTTGCCATCAACCATACATAACCTTTTCAAAGGTTCTGCATATTCATCATACTCAATTTTAGTTTCATGTTTTTCAGTCCGCCAGTTATATTCA
>CASECH010000081.1 GCA_949286405.1 uncultured bacterium | reverse complement strand
GAGAACAGCGCTCGGACTCGCAATTCATCTCAACCGAACATCCTGTCAAATCCAAAACGTCCCCATATTTAGTTTTAAATGTGCTATGTATAATTATTATAACTTTTTTCTATCTGTTTTACAAGTTATTCAGTTATGTGAAATGCACATTTTGAGCAATGTGCTTTAGGATGCAGCATTAAGTTGTCTTCCAAATCATACAATTTTGCAATCCTTGTGATTAGTGGTGCCCCGCATTTAGGACATTTTAAGCCTCCTGCACCATTGAGAATTAGTTCTTTTATACTTTCCACAATTTGCGGTGATACAAAATCGGTTGTAAAATCTTTTTCAAGTGATTTAATCTCTTCTGGATTACAACGAAGTACCTTTGCTAGAGCTTGACGTACAGTCACAGACATAAATAAATCTTTTCCCGATTCAAGCTCTTCTATTGTTTCAAGAGGAACGTTGCTATGCATTGCAAGTCCTTTTGTTGAAAGTCCCAGTGCATCTCGTTTTTGTTGAATAAATTGTGCTAATGTTTTCATAGGTAACATTATAGTATAAAAATAAATAATCCCCCAATTAAATTTGAGAGATTATTTAAGTTTAAAATTTATTTAGTAATCAATTACTAAGATTATCTTTTTTTACAAAAGAATTCTATTCCATTTATGATTGCATCTGCCCCATTTTGAGTACTTAGTAAGATATTTTCTTTTAATTGCCTGCAATAATTTATGAGATTATTTGATGCGTCATGCAGACAAATAAATTTAGAGCCTTTTAGTGTAATTTTTGCCATTGGAATATCATTGTCATTATTTCCTGCCATAAGTATATCAGAATATTTGATATTATTTTGTTTTTTTATAAATTTAATTCCGCTACTTTTATCCCCTGCAGAAACAAATAAAGCTGCCATTGAGCCATCTTTATCTCTTCTTAGAGAGTTTGCTTGTAATAAAATACTTTCTTTACAGGCATCCATTATTGGTTTTGAATAGTGATTTTCTCTGAATTTTACTTTTATTCCATTTTTTGCAAGTTGTTCAATTAGCTCTCTTTTAAATTTTTTAGGCTCAATATCATGTGCTAAAAAATATTCTGCCATATTTTTAGATGGATTCCATTCATAATATGTAATTTTAGAACTATAAAATTCTGGGTCTGAGAGCTTTACTTTTTCAAGATTTGAAAGTGTTGATAATTCTTCTTTAGAGTATTGATACTTGGATTTTTGTGAAAGTTTTTTTATTGTATTAGTTATTATATCGCGATTGAATTTAGATTTGTGTTGTAATTCTTTTTGGTATTTTGTATTTTCTATTAATATTCCATCCACATTATTGTATAGGAAATTGCCATTGTTGGTTATTAAATAGTCAGGATTGGGTAAAATTACAGATTTATTTCTTATTTTCTCCTGTAACTCACTAAATTCTTTTAAAGTTCTACCTGTTGCATAAACTATATCACAATTATGCTCCCTAGCTGTTTTAAAAATGTAATTCATTTGTTTTTGATTTGCAGTTGCAAGAGTACCATCAAGGTCAAAAACAAATAATGCCTTGTCTTTAGTATTATTCAATCCGTAAAAGTTTGGTTGATTTAAATTGTAATTATTATATTGATAATGGTAAAAATTGTTTTTGAAATTGATTTTCATGTTTGGTTATATTGTTGTTAGAAATATATATATTTACGAATTTTATTCTAAAAATTCGTAAATATATAATAAGTTTTAGTATTCTTCTTCTATTTTAATAGGTTTTTGAACGATTGGATTGTTTCTGTTTGCATATTCATCACCAGTTGTCCATTGTGATGATACTTGAGTATAACGACGTCTTACAGTTTCTGTAGGATTAGTGTTTGCAAGAAGCATATCGAAGAAGATTGAAGATTCTTTATCGCCTTTTAGGTACTCACCTGTTTTTACAAGTTTACCATCTTCATCAAAAGTTTGTATTGTTACTTTATTACCATGTAGTGTTTGAATTGCTTCTCCTGAGTATACCCAATCAGCAGGTTCAAATTTTTCTTTGTTTGGATTTACGCCTGGACGCAATTTCTCGTATTGAACATATATTCCTCTGTTTTTTGCCACAGAAAATTTCGCTCTAACATATGATTTTTGAGGATCAGGATTTGATGCATCAGTTTCTGAGTAGTCACTTCTTTCATCAATCATTACTAATTGTTCATCTGTACTTGCATCTCCGTCAAGTAACATTTTATGTGCTGTTTGCATATATTCGTCGTACATCATAATTGATAGAGGAATATTTCCTTCTCCTTCAATATCGGTATCCAGTGAATCTAAATGATCATATATTGAGTCACCTACTTCTGGATCTAAACCTTTTTTGATATATACTGTATCTGTTTTATTTACGTATACAGTGTCAATAATTTCATTTGTTATTGTATCTCTTACAACTACAGTGTCAGGCTTAGGGCATACTATATAAAAATCTATAAAGTGATTATGAATAATTGGAGGCAAATCAGGAATTTCATAAATAGTAGTATCAGGTTCACAACTTTGAAGTGCCATTCCGCCGCCTACAAGTGAGCCTGCAATCATAGCTGCTGTTGTTGCGTGGCGTAAGCCTCTTTTAGCTTTTGATTCAGGATGAACTTGGAATGTACCTTCAGGATTGTTATAATATTTTCTTAGCTTTGTATCAACATTTTCCAAGTTTAACGGTCTGTATGAAGGTTGATTATTCAAATTTGTTTGCTTTGGTAGCATTTGATATGAATTCATTTGAGTTGGGGTATGTTTTTTATGTCTGTGAGTTTGTTTGTGTTTGTTAGCTTCAAAATTTAGTGTATTTATTGAACCTATTTGCATGTTTTTGAACCTCCGGTTTTATTTATTGGTATAGTTATAAAGAACAAACATGTTTTTTATTGCTATTAATACAATATCAAAAACATGTTTGTCCTGTAAATGCTTTATTATATTGGATTTTAAGACTTAATATTCCTTAATATTATTGTTGAGCAAGTTTTTCTCTAACTAGAGTTTCTACTTGATTTAAGATATCAGGATTTTCTGATAAGAATTCTTTTGCTTTGTCACGTCCTTGTCCAAGTTTTTCATCATTAAAACTAAACCAAGAGCCTGCTTTTTTTACAATATCAAGGTTCACTGCAACATCGAGGATATTTCCTATTTTGCAAATACCTTTACCAAATATGATATCAAATTCAGCTGTTCTAAATGGAGGTGCTACTTTGTTTTTCAAAACTCTTACTCTTACGTGGTTGCCTACGTCTCCGTCTTCGCCTTTAACACCTTCAGTACGTTTAATTTCCATACGAACGGATGCATAGTATTTTAGTGCGTTACCACCAGTTGTTGTTTCAGGGTTCCCATACATTACACCTATTTTCATTCTTAGTTGGTTGATGAAAATTACTGTTGTGTTTGTTTTGCCGATAACACCGGTTAATTTTCTTAGAGCTTTGCTCATTAAACGAGCTTGCAATCCCATTTGTTGGTCTTCCATAGAACCTTCTATTTCAGCTTTTGGAACAAGTGCTGCAACAGAATCGACAACTACGACATCTACTGCTCCTGAGCGTACAAGTTCTTCTGTGATATCAAGAGCCTGTTCTCCTGTGTCAGGTTGTGAAATTAGTAAATCATCAACTTGAACTCCAAGATTTCTTGCATATTCTGGATCTAGTGCGTGTTCAGCATCTACAAAGGCTGCTATACCTCCTCTTTTTTGACATTCTGCAACAATGTGTTGTGCAAGAGTTGTTTTCCCTGAACTTTCAGGACCATAAATTTCAATAATACGTCCGCGAGGTACACCACCTATTCCGAGAGCAACGTCCAGTGCTAATGAACCTGTAGGAATTGCTTCTACGTTAACTGATGCTTTATCCCCAAGTTTCATTATTGAACCTTTACCAAAGTCCTTTTCAATTTTTTCTATTGCAAGTTTTAAAGCTTTACTTCTTTCATCTGTATTGGATGTTGTTGTATTTTCTTTTACTGCCATTATTTCTATCCCTTTATCTTATAAAACTATGCCAGATTTTAAATAAATCTGACATAGTAAAAAAATATTTCTACCAAAGTTGTTTTTCTTTTTTCTTATAAAATCCAAACCCAACAGGCTTGTATGAATGAACGTCATTTTTAAGTTGGTATATTTCTTTGTTTAGTTCAATAATTTTTTGTCTTAATGTTTCATTATCTGTTTTGCAACGGATTAATTCTACTACGACTTCATCCATGCCTTCTAATTTTTCGTCAATAATTTTAGCAATTCTGTCGCTTAGTTTGGTCTCCATTTCTTTAAGGGATGACAAGATATTCATAACAGCAGAAGGTTGTTTTGCTGTTGTCTGTCCTGAAACGGCATTAACTTTAGCTACAATTGGGTTTGTTACCCCTTTTTGGGCTTGAACTTTACGCAAATTTTTTACTTCTTCATAAGAAAAATATGTTTGCCCTCTTTTATCTCTTTTAGGTAAAATAGAGGCTTTTTTGCAAAGTTCCACAATCTCTTTGTTATCAGCTTTAAGTATATTTCTCACTTCTTGCGGTGATAATGTTTTTCCCTTTAATTGTTGTTCAATCATAATTTATTTTGCCCTCAAAATTTCCCCACTTATATTGTATTTTACACATTATAAAAAGACAAATAATTCTTTAATCTTGTAACAAGACTTAACATATTTTTCCTATTTTAGGATGGTATAAAATTTTTAGTTTTTTGCTAAAGTATTGTTATCGTGTAGAAATGTGAGGTAGCTTGTGATGAAGAAATTAATTTTATTATCTTTTATGTTGATGATATCTTCAATTTCTGCATATGCACAGAATTGGACTCCTTTGGATACAAATACAAATTCTTTATTATTGGATATTGATAAGGATTCAATTCAGTTTCTAAACGATTACACTTGTGTATATGCTGTTAAAATGATGAAAAATTCTCAACAACCAAAAGTAATTTTTATAAAGGCTGATTTTTCAACTTCGAGATTAGGAGTTATTGAAGTTGAAGATTATTTATCAACAACTTATAATCCGAAAAAAGTTTTTGTTAATTCTTCTGCTTTTCTTAAGCCTGTTAATAAGAATTCAGTTTTGAAATTATCATATGATTATACAAATGCTATTTATAATGAAAAGAGAGTTGGAAAGTCTTTGAAAGCGGATATCCCTCAACTAACTTCTTATAGAAGTGATTATAAGGCAAAGAATAAAAACGAGTATATTAATAATACTGCAAAGGAGCTCTACAAAAATTGGAATCCCCCTAAGTCTGCAAAAAATTCTTCTGCAATAATAATAGTAAAAGTTGGTAAGGACGGCTCGTTACAAAACTATGTTTTTGCCCAAAAATCTGCTGATGAAATTAATAATCGTGCGATAATGACTGCCGTAGAAAAATCTGTGCCTTATGCTGTATTTTCTGATGATATAAAAACTGAGAATGTTACTTTACAGTTCCTTTTTGAATACAAAAAATTTAGAAAAACTGTAAAATAAAAAAAGAGAGTCGTCAGACTCTCTTTTTTTTGCTTTTACTTTTTTGTGATTTATCAAACCTTATACAGCTTTTTGAACTTTTCCTGCTCTTAGACAAGATGTACAAACATTAATTCTCTTTGTTGCACCGTTCATAACAACTTTAACTTTTTGTAAGTTAGGTTCTTGTGTTTTAACGATTTGTTTATGTGAGAAAGTTAGTTTTGCTGCTTTAATAGGTGTTTTACCACAGATTTCACATTTTTTTGACATAGTTAAGTTCCTTTTCTAGCTAGTTGTATATTACAATAATATACGAAAAATTATATAAATCAAGCAACATGTTAAAATTCATTAAATAATTGATTTTTTATTTTATTTTTCTGCCGACAGAAAGTCCTGCAGGAAGGCTAAGTACAACATTTTCATAGTTTGGATTTGAATTTATTGCATCAATGAAAGGTTTACATTTTGCTTCGTGTGATAAGACATTATCACAGGCGATTATGCCGCCGACTTTCAAATGTTTATCTATAAGTTCAAAGTATTTTATGTATTCGGATTTATTTGCATCCACAAAGGCTAGGTCAATTACATAGTCTTGTGGAAGATTTTCTAAAAGTTCACAAGCTGAACCTTTTAGGGTTGTTACGCAATCCTCTACTTTGCATAGTTTAAAGTTTTCCTTTGCTATATCTAGTCTTTTGTCCCAAAATTCTATTGTTGTAAGATGTCCACCTGTCTTTTGTGCTGCTTTGGCTAGCCATATTCCTGAATAGCCGTTTGAGGTACCTACTTCAAGGATATTTTTTGCTTTTTCTTCTCTTATCAATATCGTTAAAAATTCTGCAGTGATTCTTGAAATATTCCAGAATTGTTTTTGTGTTTTTTCTAAACTAATTAAAATCTCTTGTGTTGTTTTATCAAATTCTTCTATCATTTATTTATCTTCTTTATCTTATCTGTAACCACAATTGAATTGAGTGGTGTATCTATTGTATTTCTTGTGATAACTTTCTTCATTCCAAGATCAAAAATGGTGTATGTTGAAGCTTTTGTATCCGTAATTATTGCGATATTTGTACCGTCAATATGGTAAATTTTTGTTGAAAAGCCATATGTGCCAAGATAAATTTTGTCTGTCATCATATCTGTATTTGTATCAAGCACTTCTATTACATTGTCTGTTGCTCCAAGTATGTATAGTTTGTCATGGAATGCTAACATATCTATAGGTTTATCACTTGTTTCTATTTCTGCAATCAATCCTACGGTATCATAGTCTATTATTGCAAGATGATTTTTAGTTCTGCTTGTTATGTATATTTTGTTGTTTGCAAATGCAATTTTTGATACGTTAGGGAATTTCCCGATTTCTTTTAGAAGGTAATCATTATCAAGTTCTATGGCCCAAATATCGCGAGTCTTTTTGTCGTAATAAAACAATTTTGAACCATCATCTGATAATGTTAGTTTTTCACACATTCCTGCTATTTTAATTTGACGGAAAAGTGTCATATTTTCAAGATTTACCATATAAATACTTGAGTCTTCAGAGCTTGAAATGTATGCAATTTTTTTATTTGTATCAATTACGATTTCATCAGGTTGTGTTTTTGTATAAATTTGTTTGATAATCTGATCATCTGCTAATGATATTACATCTACAGAAGGTTTGTTGTAAGAAGTTACAAGTAAAAATTTATTGTCATATGCTTTCATTGATATTGGGATATTTTTTTGAGCAAGAGCATATTCCGGTGTTTGTGTTGTTTGGTTAAATACTTGTATATTTTTTGAGTAAGGAGAACTTACATAGAATGTTTTATTTCTTAGAGGTGGCAGTGTATATAGATTTTTTAATCCACCTGTAGTATTTGTTGTAGCAGGTGCTGTTTGAATTTTTATTCCAGGATCTGTTGATGTTGCAATTTCAAGATTGCCTATTATTCCTTTCATGTTGTCAGGAATTTTTAAACCTTTTGGTACAAGCATATCCTGAGGTAGAAGTCCTGTTTTTATTTCAACAGGAGGGTTCGCAAATCTATATACAGTCTTATCCCCTTTAGTATCTGTAAGTACTTTTAGTAGTGCAAAATCATTGTTGAATATAATTACATTCGGTTTGTCTGCAAGTGTTTTCCCTG
>CASECH010000080.1 GCA_949286405.1 uncultured bacterium | reverse complement strand
TTTTGCATCAAAACTCAATGTATCAAGAGAAATTGAAAGTAATTCCAAAAAATTTGCTACAACTGACGGTGTGATATGGGATTTTTCAAATATTCAATTAGGATGGGCAAAAGGAACTGCTCCCAAAGATAATGTAAGAACTCTTACAATAGATGTTAATGGAGATGAAGGTCCTAATGCATTTGAAGAAGCTAGTCCTGATGATTTTGACCAATATAGAATTGACATTCAATCAAACGGAAAAATGAGAGTTAATGCTAATGATACAAAAGCTGCAGAATATGTTACAATAAATACTTCAGTAACAAACTAAGATATAAAGCAGTCGGATAATCGCGCTTAATAAAATAAGTGAGGAAAGTCCGTGCATCCAAGGACAGATTGCCGGAGAAACTCCGGACGACGTGAGTCGGTGGATAGGGCCACAGAAATGTAGACTGCCGATGGATTTTATATCACAGGCGATGGTGCAACGGTGAGTTAAGAGCTTCACCAGTGATATTGAGAAATATCAGCTAGGTAACCCCCAATCGGATGCAAGATTAAATTGAAGGTTATAAAGGTGTCCGCCAACTTCAGAAAAATCGCTAGAGATTACAAGTAATTGTAATACCAGACAGATGATTATCTAAAAACAGAACACGGCTTATGAACTGCTTTATTTTTTAACTCCCGTAAAATTACGGGAGTTTTTGCATGTCAACAAATCTTCAAAATATTTGCTTAATAAGATTGTTTAATTTATTATTGTAGGTATGACAGTAGAAGTTATAGAAAAAGAAACAGGTAAACAATCTTCAGTAGCCTTGCTTGATAAATACATATTAAGACAAGTTATTGAAATGTTTATAATGGGTGTAGCTGTATTTACATCAATCATTTTTGCATCTGATACTTTTATCACATTGATTAAACAAATTTCACTTTTTGGAATTCCATTTAATGTTGCATTAATGATGATTATACTTAATCTTCCTCAGGTAATTGTCATGACAATACCTATGGGAGTTTTGCTAGCTACCGTAATGACTCTGAACGGACTGAGCTTAAAGTCTGAAATAACCGTAATGCGAGCTTGTGGTATCGGCTTAAATAGAATTGCTAAACCAATTTTTATATTTGCATTAGCGATGTCAGTATTCAGCTTTATCATAAATGAAAGTGTTGTACCTGTAATGACAAAACAATCAAAAGATTTGGCTTTATGGGCACTAGGACAAAAAAATATTCCTGAAGGCAAACAAAATTTTGTATTCAAAGAACCCTCAGAGGATGGTGGCTTGAAAAGATTATTCTATGTAGGATTTTGCGAAGATAAAATCCTGCATAACATAACCGTACTTGATACGGCTAAAGAAGGTTCCATACAAGTTCTTCAAGCAACAGAAGGTAAGACTTCTCCAGAAGGATGGAACTTCCAAAAAGGTGCTGTGTATACTATTGGAGATGAAGGAAAAATATTAAATACAACTCTTTTCGACGAATCAGTTGTAAAATTTGGACTTGATATGTCCAAGGAATTAAATAAAAATGTTGCGAAAGAAATGAATTTTACAAAATTAATTCATTATATCAAGCATAATCATATATCTGAAGAACAAAAAAATATTATACATATTGAACTTTGGGATAAACTAGCTCTGCCTCTTACGACTTTGGCATTTGTACTTGTCGGCGTACCTCTTGCTATTACACCGCCAAGAGTTAGGTATAACAGAGGATTTTTGTTCAGTATTCTCATTATTTTTGCATATTATCTTGTGCGAGCACTGTCAATTTCGTTTGGAGAAGCGGGAACTTTACATCCATTCTTAGCGGCTTGGATGCCAAATATAGTTTTGACACTGTTCGGTTCAATAATTTATTACAAAAAGGTCTACACAATAGAATAAAACTATGAAACTCAATGATTACGATTTGAATATACTTAATGACTCCTCCTTTAAAGAAATTGATGATGAATCAATGAAGTTAAAATACTCAATAATAGAGAAAGAAGAAGAATTACAACAACTTCAAAACAAAATTAAAGGAATGGAGATTCTAGGCAAGTTACTTGATGTTATGGAGCTAAAAATCCAAGCAAAAAAACTTGAAAATGAACTTGTAGAATTAAAAAATCAGTACGCAAAACGTAATTTATCTGAAAAATTAACAGATACAATTTCTGGTACAAACATTAAACCAAAACCCAAAGCCCCATTTATTATCCGCTTACAAAAATTGTTTACAAGGAAAATATTACCTAAAATCTCAAAAAAATTCCAATCAATTAAAGACATAAGCGAATCTCTTGAAACACTTTCAAGCATAAATCAAAACATTGATGAGCTTATCCAAATGAAAGTACCTTATGGAGAAACCGCTCAAAATTACGAAAAACTGACAGCATACTTGTATAAAGCAAACAAAATTCATGCACAACTAAGCAAAACTGTAAATAAATAATAAAATTCCCAGATATCTTTTAACTTGCTTATGGAGGTTTTTTATTTTAAAATTAATACAAAAGACTAGCTTAAGGAGATAATATGAACGAGCTTTTAAAAAAATCAGCAACAGAGCAAAGTCAAGCTCTTAAAAATAAAGAAATTTCAGCTGTTGAATTGACAAATGCGGCTTTTGAAAGAATTGATGAATTAGATGAAAAACTTGGTGCGTTCAATTCTTTAACAAAAGAAATTGCATTAAATACAGCTAAAAAAGTTGATGAAAAAATTGCAAAAGGAGAAGAATTACCGCTACTAGCTGGTGTACCTCTTGCATTGAAAGATAATATGAATTTGAAAGGTTCAAAAACAACAGCTTCTTCAAAAATTTTGGAAAACTTTGTATCACCTTTCAACGCAACCGTTACAGAAAAATTATTAGGTAATCTTGTTCCAATCGTAGGTAAAGCTAACCTTGATGAATTTGCAATGGGATCATCTAATGAAAACTCTGCATTTAAAGAAGTTCACAACCCTTGGGATTTGAAAAAAGTTCCTGGAGGTTCATCAGGCGGCTCAGCTGCATCAGTTGCAGCTTGTGAAGCGACTTTAGCACTAGGTTCAGATACAGGTGGTTCTATCAGATTACCTGCTTCATTCTGCGGTATCGTAGGTATGAAACCTACATATGGGCGTGTTTCAAGATACGGACTGATTGCATTTGCTTCTTCTTTGGATCAAATAGGACCTTTTGCTAGAACTGTTGAAGATGCTGCTAATTTATTAGAAGTTATTTCTGGTCATGACCCTAAAGATTCAACATCACTTGACCTTCCTGTAGAACATTATGCTGCAAGCTTAAATAATGACATCAAAGGAATGAAAGTCGGTGTAATCAAAGAACTTATGACTGAAGGTCTGTCAGAAGATGTTCAAAAAGCTATGGAAAGAGCTATTGAAGACTACAAAAAACTAGGTGCAGAAATAGTAGAAATTTCATTACCAAACTTAAAACATTCAATAGGTATCTACTACATCTTAGCTACAGCAGAATGTTCTTCAAACTTAGCTCGTTTTGACGGCGTAAGATACGGATATAGAACTCCTGATGCACAAAACTTGATGGAAATGTATACAAAATCTCGTGCAGAAGGTTTCGGACCTGAAGTTAAACGCCGTATAATGCTTGGAAC
>CASECH010000079.1 GCA_949286405.1 uncultured bacterium | reverse complement strand
GACAGAGGTATTAACATTACCACCAAATCTACCTAACGCTCAAAACGCAGAAGTTGGCGCTAGTAAATTCTGCCCTGGCTGCGGTCATGGTATGATTTTAAAATCATTAGCTTTTGCTATTGATGATTTAAACTTAAAAGAAAAAGCTGTTTTTGGTTGTGATATCGGATGTTCTTTGTTATCTTGGAACTACATGGATGTTGACACAGTTCAAACACACCACGGACGTACAACTCCTGTTATTTATGGTGTAACAAGAGCTAACCCGGAAGCAGTTGGTATTGCATACATGGGTGATGGTGGCGGTCTAGCTATCGGGGCTCAACACTTAGTTAACGCAGCAGTTCGTGGCGAAAAAATGCTAATCATTGTTGCTAACAACACTAACTATGGTATGACTGGTGGTCAAATGTCACCAACTACAATGCCTGGACAACGTACAGAAACAACTCCATATGGTCGTGATTGTGAAACTACAGGTAAACCTGCTAAAGGTGCTGAAATGGTTGCAGCTATCGCTGATCATGAAAAATCATACGTTGCAAGAGCTTCTGTTTCTAACCTAAGAAACTTAAGAAAAGTATTTACAAAAGCTCTTAAAAACGTTGAAATGGGTGGCTTCTCATTTGTTGAAGTTCTTTCACTTTGCCCTCTTAACTGGAGAACAAACAATGTTGACACTTGGGGCAGATTAAAAACTATGGAAGAATGTTTCGAAGTAAAAGAATTTCTTTCAAGAGAAGGTCTGTAGTTAGAAGTAATTAAATTACAAAGAAAGGTAAAACAATGGCTAGAACAAAAATGGTATTAGCAGGAGAAGGCGGACAAGGCGTTCAATCTGTTGCTAAAATTCTTGTAGAAGCCGGTTATGAAGCTGGTAAACAAGTATTATATATTCCAAACTTTGGTGTAGAACAACGTGGTGGTGTTTCAATTGCATTCTGCCAAATCGCTGATGAAATTATCGGTGAACCTCGTTTTGCTAAAGGTGACATTGTTATTATGTTATCAGACAGAGCAATCGACAGATGCGAAACTTACGTTGACGAAAATGCAACTGTAGTTTATGACTCATCAGTATGTACTAAAAAACCAACTTGCAAATGCAAAAGAGTAATTGCAGTTGATGCAAACAAAATGGCTAATGAAGATCCATCATTGGGTGCTCGTGTATTTAATATCATTATTTTAGGTGTATTGTTGGCTGCAACAAATGTTCTTAAACTTGATGACGTTAAAAACGCTATGGAACTTGCATTAAAGAAAAAATTCGATGCTAAACCTGAATTAAGAACTAAAAACCACAAAGCTCTTGAAGTTGGTATGGAATTAGTTAACGAAAAAGCTGCTGTGTAAATATCAGCAGGGTTTAGAAAAGAAAAGCAAGAAAGGTAGTAATAAAATGACAGAACAAAAATATAACGGATACAAAGTAGAAGGCGTAGCTAAAGGAAAAGCTGACTACTATGTATATACAGACCTTTGTAAAGGTTGCGGACTTTGTATTGCGAAATGTCCGATGAACAAAAACGGAGAACAAACTTGTTTGAAATGGTCTAAAGAAGTTGGTTTATTCCAAACTCCAGCTGTAGAACCAGATCCAAATGTTTGTATCGGTTGCGGAACTTGTGCTTTGGTTTGTCCTGATAGTGCAATTAGAATTGAAAAGAAATAATTACATAATTATATTTTCAATAAAAAGAGTCCTTTTTCAAAGGGCTCTTTTTTTATAAGTATGTTTTAATACAAAAAATTTTGGGAAAATATATTATGTAAGGAGAGAATTTTTTGGAAAATCAATATAATAATTACGACAATTATATAGAGAGCGTTATCGAACAAGTTGATTCTATATCCTCAGAAAAACTGAATGTTTTTGAACAAAAATATCTTAAAAACATCATAAAAAATTATGCTACAACAATGAGAAAATACGCAGAAAAAGAAAACTTTTTTTGCGAAACTTCTATTTTAGAACTGATAAGACTTTCAAGTAAATGGACATATCATAAATGTATGGATCTAATACATTCAACAATTCCTCAAAACTACTGGGATGACATGCTTATAAAAATTAATATTACAATATATGAGTTCTATAAACTTGGTAAAGTCTATGAATATTCTTATAAAAGAATAAACAAGCTTATTGAAGAAGAAGTAAATCTTTGCTACAGCAATTGTGTAAATGATTTACATGATAGAAAAAGAATAGATGAGAACACTTTTGCAACTGCAATTATGCAATCTAATATTGATGATTTTCTGAATTTAAAAGAAACAATAGGAGAAAAAATCCAAAAGTACTTTAAAAAATCTTTCTCTATATTGATTATGCTATGCGGTGCATATTGCTGCCTTATAAATACTAAATTCAATATCCAAGAAATATGCTTTATAACATCTATTCTTGCTATTGGCTGCTATATGCTTTTTATAAACGAAATTATTTCAAAAAGCTACTATTTATATACAATTTTTGGATGTTTAATACTACTTATGATTAATAACCAATTTATTCCATTACCGGAACAGACAAATTTAATTAATTCAATAATTATAGTATTTAGTATTGGAAATATTTTAGGATACAACTTTGGAAATAAAAATACTGAATTATATTAGTATAATTCAGTATTTCTATTAAAAACTATTT
>CASECH010000078.1 GCA_949286405.1 uncultured bacterium | reverse complement strand
TCTTCGATTTGAGCTTCAATGGACAAAAGATTTGAATGAGCTTGCGAAAAACTTCCGCTCTCATCACAAAAAATACAACCGCCTCTTGAAATAGTACCATCACGATTCGGACAAGAAAAACCGGCGTCAAGAGTTATTTTATATACCTTGACACCGAATTTATTCTTCAAATGAGCACTATACTGATTATAGCGTTTATCAGTATTATTAAACATAACTAACTATTGTTCTTTATCCTCGTCATAAATAGGATATACATAGTGTTCACCACAATTAGGACAAACTACTTCTTGTTGTTTTCCATCTTCAACTTTTGCTACCTCAAACAAAGTCTTGCAGCCTGATTGAACACATCTTATAGCCCAGCTCGGTCTTATTAATCTTGCCATAAAATTCCTCTTTCTTATCCCTTCTAAAAAGTAATTACACATACATATTATCATTTATACAAAGTTATTGCAAGCTAATTATTAATATTAAAAAGTTTTAAATAACATATCAAGTTACCTTAATGTATAATTAAATATTTTTCTTTGAAAGCTATAATACTTTTGATAAAAGAAAGGTTTTACATGAAAAAATTCTTAATTATATTTAGCATAATGACGGTATGTTTTTTAGCATATTTTGATGCAAAAGACAGACTTGATGAACTTTCAGAAATTGCAGCAACTACTCCTGCACAGGTAGAACTGCAACAAAATATGAACAAGCCTCAAAAAATAGGAGTACCAAATAATACTACAAAAATACAGCAACCAAACTTTAATAACACTCCAAAGACAATACAACAAGATAATGAGTACAATTCAACAAACAGAAAAAATCAATTCAACTCTGTGCAGGATAGACGTCGAACAATTACTAACCCTTCCAAATAAATTAAATACCTAAAATCATCTCTCCATAAAACTCATTACCACCAGATTCACTATCATAATCTGGTCTATCTGATTTTGGATTAACCGGAATATTCTTTTCGAATCTCAACATATCACCAGACTCCTTTAAATCAAGCTTATTATCAACTGGTCTGATAGTTTTTGGAAAAAACCTTAAAATAACATTTTGTACAATGTCCTTTGATACAACATCTTGAGAATATAACCTCATATTTTCAAGATATTTATCAGCATCAATATAGTTTTTTATAGAAACAACATTACCTTTTTCAAGCAACAATTTTGAATAACTGCTACTCCACATAACAATATCATTAACATTATCCAACAAAACAGCATTAGTCACTATATAAAAAGGATAATCAACTTTACAAGCATTCAATAAATCAAATACATCCCATACAGAACGTTTTACTCCATTTTTATCAGATTCTGCATAAGATGATATCAATAGAATTGAGTTAAACTTAAACTCTTTTGATAATTCTTTGAACACATCATAATCAATATAATTTGAATTTTTATATTTTAAAAGAGCTTGATTTAATTTACTGTTTAACGATTGATTAACAGCCAGTTTTTCTCTCAAGCTGTATAAATTTAAAGAATTTATATATGGAGAAGCCTCAAATTTTGCAATTACATCATCACTTACAATTTCTGAAACATCTTCAAACCCGTAATAATTTTGCTTTTTATTCATCAAATCAACAGGAAGCACCAACACATCAAAGCTCTTAGCAAATACCTGTCCTTGAAAAAACATAAACAGTATCAAAATTAAACTAACAAAATATTTCATATCAAAATTATATCACAATTTTCATATAATTAATGGATTAACAAAACAAAAATTTAAGCTACAATACATACCACTATGACATACGAAGAATTAATGGAAAAAGCTAAAGAAGTATCAAAAAATGCATATGTGCAATACTCTCACTTTCCAGTTGGAGCTTGCATTTTAACAGAAAATGGAAAAATTTATTCAGGCTGTAATTTTGAAAATTCAAGCTACGGACTTACAATTTGTGCAGAAAGAAATGCCGTTGGTTCTGCAATTGCTGACGGAGAAAAATCTTTTAAAGCGATTGCAATTTTTTCCCCTAAAATGCATAATTGTTTTCCTTGCGGTGCTTGCAGACAGGTTCTTTGTGAATTTCAAGCTAATGAAGGTCTTGACGTTATCCTTGAAGGAGAAAACGGCTTAAATATTTTTAAACTTAATGATATTTTTCCTGAAGGCTTTAAATTATAATACATGTATTTTATTGAATTTATAATAAAAAAATTTTTCAAAAAAAATAAAATTCAAACAAAAACAGACTTTGACCCACTTGAGAGAGAGCCTGAGAGAGAATTTTCATCAACAAACTGCGAACATATTTTCATGCCAATAGATAGCAGCGGAGAAATTCTAGCTTGTTCATTATGCGGAATGATAGTCAAGAAAAAAGACCTTAATAAAAAAAATATTTTCAAAGTATAAAATTAAATTAACTTACTTTTGACTTAACATTTTCGATAAAATATTTTTTGCAGCTTGTAACTGAGCATCGTTATGATTTTTTATATCATTGACCGTAAAAGACACTCTCACATCAGGATTTATTCCTTTTTTATTTATATCAGTTCCTTTTGGAGTTAAATATTTAGCAATAGTTAAATTAAGACCTGTTTCATTAGGCATTGGAATAATCTTTTGTACCATTCCTTTTCCATAAGTTTTTGTACCAACTATCGTTGCTTTTTTGTAATCTTTCAAAGCACCTGATAAAATTTCGCTTGCACTGGCAGACGCCCCATCCACTAAAACAACTGTAGGTTTATGAATATCATATTCAGTATCCTGAGCATATATATCATACTTATAACCATTTCTTCCGACGATACTAACTATATTACCCTCAGGAATAAATAAATTTGCAATAAATATTGCATTAGGTAATAGACCTCCGGTATTACCTCTAAGATCAAGAATAAGACCGTTTGTATTTTTAGTCTTTTCTAGTGCTTCCACAAACTCATTAGGGGTTGTTGCTCCTATAAAACTTGTTATTTGTATATAGGCAATATTTTTATCAATTACACTACTTTTTACAGTTTTTATTTTTATTTCTTTACGCATTACATTTTTAACTAATTTGTCTTTATTTCTAAGAATAACAATTTGAACAAACGTATTTTCAGGACCTCTTACTAAGTTTGCTACATCTGAAAGCTGCATACCATTTACATCTTTACCGTCAATAGAAATAATAATATCATCAGGTAACAAATTTGCGAACTGTGCAGGAGTTCCCTCCATGACATTTATAATATGAATTTTCCCTGCAATCGATGAGATATTAACTCCTATCCCTGTAATTTTAGAACTTATAGAAGTATTCTGTTCATTATATTCTTCTTTAGACATATAACGAGAATAAGGATCATTTAAACTTGCTAACATTGTATCAATAGCAACCTTAGCATCTTCATCGGTTTTTATTTTTCCATGATAACGCTCTTTCCATCTTTTCCATTGTTGATGATTCATAGATGGATCATAGTAATTATCCATAACTGTATCCCAAGTATTATCAAAGAGCTTTTGAGGAGAAACATGAGATTTATTAACCATATCAGGCATTTCATCAACAGCAATATTGTTTGCATTCATCAAAAACTTGTTTAATGCAAACAATACCACTACAAAAAATATAAACAATATTGCCTTTTTTCTCTTCATAAAGATATTTAACATCAAGGATTTTTTATAATCAATATACTTTCTAACTATAAGAAAGAATTATTTATAAATCTTCAAACCCCGGAGAAGTTGCAGGCAAATTTTTATATCCCTCATTACTCATAACTGTCTTTTTAATATACCTATTTGAATAATTTCCGCGTTCAAATAATTTTTTCAATGTGTTTTCCCTATTTACCAAAGGATGAATTTCATCATTGCTTTCCGGATACAACTTAACAATCTCACTCCAAACAGATGCTTCCATAGTCCAAGCATAAGTTTCTTCAGCTATAGAGTTGTACTCATCCTGATGCAAAGCTTCATGAGATAACAATGCAGCCAAAGCTCCAGGTGGAGCATCTTTATGTCTTGGATTTATAAAAATATAAAGCTGTTTTCCTTTTTTCCAACCCAATGCATCAAAATTAGAATATTCAGAATTAATTTGTCCTAAATCCTTAAACTCAATTTTTACAGGCCTAAAAGACAAATTATTTCCTAAAATAGCATTTCTTGAGAATTCTCCATTAGTTCCCTTTAACATATCTAACGCAACATAAAATATTTCATCCTTACCAACATCTTTATATGTAGGAGTAATTTCTTTAATATACTGCACAGTGTACTTTGCAGGATAATTTTTAGGAACTGTTTCCAATTCAGACTTATCAGACTTAGCTGCAAATACAGGATTTACAGCAATACTCATGGCACAAATAGCCAATATAATATAGTTTTTATACTTCATACTATCCCTAATCTCCTCAGCTTATTCATTGCTAATTTATATTATAATTATATTTTTTTACAGGACAAATTTTTTATTATTTTCTACTCTTTCTATTCAAAGAGGCCAATTCAGAATACATAATTTTATAT
>CASECH010000077.1 GCA_949286405.1 uncultured bacterium | reverse complement strand
TCTTTTGCAAACAAAGACTCTAAAGCTTTATCATAAGTTTTATTTAAATCTATATGACAAAACCCTTGTTTTTTATAAAAATTAACAGATTCTTTATACGCAACCAAAAATACTTCTTTAAATCTTGTTTTTGAAGCTGAAATCACGTTATTCAATAGCTGCTTACCTATATTCAATCCTCTGTATTTTTCATCTACAGCCAACAAATCTATATATAAATATTCCTTTTTTTCGCAACCTTTAGGCTTTATCTTCAACTTATTCGAAAATATAGCACCTGCTATATTTTTGTTTTCATCAAACCCAATCATTAATGTCGTATCTGGATCACCAAACCGCAATTTAATCGGATTTATTAATTCTTTATCGCGGAAATTTTTATATATATCAGCATCATAATATAGAGAATTTTTCTTACAAAATTGCCAAAATGGATGTGATGAAGTATTAGCAAATTTATCAAGAAAAAATTCTCCCAATTTTTTCATTATTTTGGGATTTAACTTTTTATTGTAATCAACCTCTTTAAATGAAATCAAACCATCTCTTGTCATAACCTGAAATGGTTTCACAGGATTATTTAAAGAACTGAAAGTAATATTGTGACCATGTACTTTACTGGCATTATTTATCATAATTACTTAAAACACATAAAAATAATTTTTGCATATTCTTATAATTAATTTATCAAAATATTAAGCTAAATTACAAAATTTTATTCAAATTATATTAATACATACTTATTAAATTTTTGAAAATATTTTTACTTATCATTTTTAAGCCTTATTTTCAGTCCAATTACAAATATAGATTGATTCTTTTCATCTTTTTAAGTAGTATTCAAGTATGCAATTATTAGTAAATATAATGGCTGTATTATTTAGAATTTTAAGTAATTCTTTTGCAAATGTACTTCAAAAGAAACTTACCAGCAACTACAACAGTCCATCATTTGTTAATTACATTAATTATCTTATCCTATCATTTTTTTGTATACTTTTCATGCCGCTGATACACTGGACAAATTTAAATGTGGAATTTTATATATACGGCATACTTGGCGGCCTTACCGGAGCCGTTGCAAATTGTTTTATGGTAATGGCTCTTAAAAATGGAGAATTATCTGTACTAGGTCCTATTAATGCATATAAATCATTAATAGGACTAGTTAGCGGTGTCATAATATTACATGAAATCCCTAATATATATGGTGGCTTAGGAATTCTCCTCATTATTTTTGGGAGCTATTTTATTTTTGATACTTTAGATGAAAAATTTACACTTAAGGTACTTAAAAGAAAAGATATTCAATATAGAATTTTTGCATTATTATTTTCAGCAATAGAAGCTGTTTTTATAAAAAAAGTAATAATACTTTCTTCTATTAGCATCTCATTTTTTACCACTTGTATTCTTGGAATGATTTTCTCATATTTTGTTATGAAAATTTTTAACACTAACATCAGACAAGAAATTAAATTCATTTGTTTCAAAAGTATTTTTTTGTATGTTCTTACTGCAGTATCTTTCGGTTTAATGACGTACACCACAGCATTTGTATTTAAACACATGAATGTAGGCTATGCATTGGCTCTTTTTCAGCTATCAATAATCCTTAACCTGTTTCTTGGATATAAAATATTTAACGAAAAAAATATTAAAAAGAAATTTTTAGGCTCTTTTATAATTATTATAGGTTCAACTTTGATAATACTTTTGGGGAATTAATATTTGAGATTTGTAAATAATAATAAAAAAATTGGCAAAAAAAATTTTTAGTGATATTAATCTAAATGGTGAAATATGCTAACACAAGTCAATCCTAAATTTAATATATATACAAGTGAAGAGTTTGCAGAATTTTATCCTAAAAAAAGGGTAAGACGAAAATTTGATATTACTACATACCGTTATCATCAACAAGAAGATTTATCAATAAATTCAAAAGTTAAAATAGGTATTGGTGCAACTCTAGGAACTATCATTCCCATGTCTGTTCTTGCAGTTAAACAACGTAGAAATTTATTTAAACTACACTTTGGACTAAAAGAAATGATTGCAACAAGTCTTGGAGGTATAGCAGGAGGTGTCATTAGCGGACTATTTGTTGATAAAAAAGAATATAAAAAACATAAAATCGATGAAGGTGTATTTCAGTTTTTAAATGCATCTATCCCGCCTCTACTCGTCATGCCCGCAATTAAAGGCTGCGAAAAAGTAAAAGCCTTAAACAATATTACTACAAAAGCAATAACGACAGTTGGGGTATTATTTGGAGGGATGAAAATCGCTGCTACTATGTCTAACTTTATTAATGATCCTAAAGACCTTGAACCTGACAGAAGATTAACTTTCAAAGATGCCGTGGCAAATATAGATGATGCATTAGGTATATTTGTATTAGCCAAAATGCCGTTTGCGAAATACTTACACGCAGAAAAATTGCTACCTGCGATATATGCCTGGTGTGGATATAGAGCAGGAGAAAGCAACTAAAACTATTCTATGCTTTGAATTTTTATTTTCCCCTCATCTTGAACAAATTGAGATGAACCATCGTTTATCCCTCTATTAAATAGAGGAGTTTCATGTGATTTTTCTGCTTCAAGCTCTTTTGCATAATTATCCTTAATATCTTGAATAGACTCCGCATCTTTAATTTCTTGACGTTTAAATTGTTGGTCCCTAAGCATTTGAAGATTCCTAGCATTAATAGCTCCTGCATCGTACATAGACGGCGGAGTAATATAGCCATCAAAAGCATATACTACTCCGTTTAAAGACAAGAATATTAAAAATGAAAATAATAATTTTTTCATAATCCCTACCTAATTTGGAAACGAATATTTGCAACAGCCGTGACCTTCTTGTCAATTGTAGAAGTATCACTTATACCCATATCTGACACATTTGTTGAGTCTACAGGAGTAATTTGGAATACACCCATTTGAACCGATTGAATTTTACCAGGTCTGTTATGTGTTGCTTTCAACATCGCAGTAGCTCTTTGTTTAGCATCCTTTGTTGCTTCTTGCAATAAATCAACTTTCAAATCAGATAAATTTGAATAAAAATATTCAGGACGCATAACGTTTATATCTATACCTTTATCCATAAGATTTTGGATATCCACAGAAATCTCTCTTATTTTTTCAGGATCATTTGACTTAATTTCAAAAGGCTGAGATAGGTTATAAAAAGCGACCTCATTAGTGTTATTTCCTCTTGAATCATATTTATAATTGTAATAACCATTTGAAGCTTTTTGTTCTACCTCTACACCTTTATTTTTTAAATATTCAAGAACAAGCGGAATTTGTTTTTTTACCTGCTTATATGCAATTGCTTTATCTGCTGCTCTTACAGAAATATTAAATTCCAAACGACCTGAATCAGATTTTACTATTTTATAGGCAGAACCTGTTACATATACTGTATCTTTTGACAAAGACGAAGTAATAGTATTTACTCCAAAAAACAATACTAATGACAAGATAATACCAAACACTACCAATTGTAGCTTTTCAACTTTTTCTAAAAACATACTCAACTCCTTTATATTAACTTGTACTAAACAATATTAAAATTATAACCGAAATTTTTTTTTAATCAATTGTCTAATCAAAAAAAATATGTTAAAATTTGTTCAAAAAAGTAATTTAATCAACGAGGTAAAAAAATGGGAAGCTATCTTGAAAAAGTTTTAAAAGAAACTAATGAAAAAAATTGTAATGAACCTGAATTTTTACAAGCGGTAGATGAAGTTCTATCATCGATTAGACCAATAGTAGAAGAACATTATGAATATGAAAAGGTAGCTTTACTCGAAAGGATGGTTGAACCTGAAAGGATCATATCTTTTAGAGTTCCTTGGGTGAATGATAAAGGAGAAGTTATTGTAAACAGAGGATATAGAGTACAATTTAGCAGTCTTATTGGTCCATACAAAGGAGGACTTAGATTTGATAAAAGTGTTAACCAAAGTATTATGAAATTTTTAGCCTTTGAACAAATTTTCAAAAATGCACTTACAGGCTTACCGATTGGTGGAGGAAAAGGTGGAAGTGATTTTGATCCTAAAGGAAAATCTGATAATGAAGTAATGAGATTTTGTCAAAGTTTCATGACTGAGTTACAAAGACATATAGGACAAGATATAGATGTGCCGGCAGGAGATATCGGAGTAGGAGCAAGAGAAATAGGTTATCTTTTTGGTCAATATAAAAGAATTAAGGATTCTTATGAAGGTGGTGTACTCACTGGGAAAGGTCTCTCTTACGGAGGGTCCTTAGCGAGAAAAGAAGCTACCGGATACGGACTAATATATTATATGAGAGAAATGCTTAAGGCAAACGGTGGTAAATCTTTTGAAGGAAGAACTGTTACTATATCAGGATCCGGTAATGTAGCTATTTACGCATGCGAAAAAGCACAACAACTTGGTGCTAAAGTTATAGCTATGAGTGATTCTCAGGGATGTATTTATGATAAAAACGGTATAAATTTGGATACAATTAAACAAATAAAAGAAGTAAAAAGAGGAAGAATTAAAGAATACTTAGAATATCATCCTCAAGCAGAATATATTCAAAGAGAAAATGAAGATTCTCCAATTTGGGCCATTAAAACAGACATTGCATTACCTTGTGCTACTCAAAATGAACTAACTTTGAACTCTGCTAAAAAACTTGTTGCAAATGGAGTCATTGCAATTGGCGAAGGAGCTAATATGCCTACTGTAAAAGAAGCTTTTGAACTATTTATGAATAATAATGTCTTATTTGCACCTGCAAAAGCTGCAAACGCAGGAGGAGTAGCAACATCTGCAATAGAAATGAGTCAAAATAGTATGAGATATTACATGACATTTGAAGAAGTAGACAAAAAACTAGAAAATATAATGATTAATATCTTCAATTCTTGTAAGAAATATGCAAAAAAATATAATCTCGGCAACAACTACGCTGCCGGAGCAAATTTGGCTGCATTTGACAAACTCGCAGAAGCAATGAAAGCACAAGGGATAGTGTAGCAGCTTATTGTGCAAATAAGCTGTCTATACGTTCAGCAGAACAAGCCTTTGAATCTCGTTCAAGGACTTTAAATGCATTGTACTTACAGTAGTCTTGCACTGCCTTTTTTAGATATTCCAACTGTGCATTATTTGTATAAATTACAAAATTTGATGAAACATAAGGGTATATGTTCTTATAATTTTTGTAATCATTATTCGACATAGGAAATATTGCTTGCTTTAAATTTAACATATTTGCTTCATTATCCCCGCAATATTTATTTATAGCTCTAGTAAAAGTAGCATCACGTCTAAAGTTAACAATTATACGATTACAGACCAAAAATCTGTGATTTGAACTTTCTCGAGCATCTATTTGTGCTGCACGAGCCTCAGCATATTTTTGACTATCAGAAGCTAATGCAACAGATCCAATAGTTAATAATGATAAAATTACAAAAATTTTCTTTAAATCCATAATATAATTATGCTACATCATATTTTAAGATATGTCATATTCTTAACATTTTTAAATATTCAAATAAAATAATTCTTGAAAGAAATCTTTTTAATGCATATAATTTTATTGAGAAGGAGAACTTCACACATGGTAGTAGAAAAAACAGTTCTTGTGAGAGATTATATTAATCCGTCAAGATTACCCGATTATGATTTCGTAATAAACCCTTATACAGGCTGCACTCATAAATGCCTATACTGTTACGCAGAATTTATGAAACGTTTTTCTAAACATGAAGAAGAATGGGGTGATTTCGTAGATATAAAAAACGCAACTAGACCAATTAATTTGATTAAACTTGATGACGCTGCAATTTTATTAAGTTCGGTAACTGATCCATATAATGAAGCAGAGAAGAAATATAAAATTACAAAAAATATACTTGAACAATTAAAACATGCTAATATCAGACTTACTATCGTTACAAAATCAGATTTAGTGCTTAGAGATATTGATTTACTAAAACAGTTTAAAGATGTTAGCGTGGCTTTTTCAATTGCAACTATGGATGAATCTCTAAAAAAAGAAATAGAACCTTGCTCTCCTTCAATACAAGAAAGACTTGATGCAATCAAAAAATTACACAAAAATGGAATAAAAACCATTGTGTATATGTCGCCAATATTCCCAGAAATCACAAAATACAAAGATATCATTGAAGCAACAAAAGATTACACTGATGAATATTGGATTGAAAATCTTAACCTCAGAGGCACTTTTAGACCAAAAGTAAT
>CASECH010000076.1 GCA_949286405.1 uncultured bacterium | reverse complement strand
TAAATAATCGCCCCCCCCCCGAAATTTCTACAAATATCTTTCATACAAGCTCCTTTCTTGATTACTTATACTTATTATAACAAATTTTCTAATTTTATCAATATATTTTTTATGCTAAACTCTTGATGGTTAGGAGATATTTATGAAAAAATTATTAGTATTGTTATTTTTATTAATTGGGATTGCTACACCTGCAATATCTGAAGAAAAAGCAATTATGAAATCAGAAGTAGGAATTGTCGAAGACATTCAATATGAAGACGTAGAAGACCTGAACCAAGGCGAACAAACTACAAAACAAGAGGTAACAATTAAAGTACTCACCGGAGAATTTAAGGGAACTGAAAGAATTGTAGATAATATGCTTACGGGAAATCCTGCCTATGACATTAACTTATCAAAAGGAGATAAAGTTATACTACACCTTGAACAAATTGGGGATACAGCAGCTTCTGTTGATGACATAAATTTTTACATAGCAGATATCCAAAGAAACAATCAAATATTAGCATTTGTTGGAATATTTTTTGTTCTACTCCTTCTAATAGGACATAAAAAAGGTATAACGAGCATTGTATCAATAATTTCGACAATCCTACTAATTTTTTTAATGCTTATGCCTATGATATTGAGCGGATTTTGTCCAATTGCATCAGCGATACTAACAGGCATAATTTCAACTATAATAACGATATATTTAGTTGGAGGTTTTAATTCTAAAAGTTCTTCTGCAATTATTGGAACAAGCATAAGTTTAATATTTGCAGGAGCTATGTCAATGCTTGCAATATATTTTGCACATCTTACAGGTTTTTCTGGCGAAGAAAATATGTTTTTATACACAGCAAGACCTGATCTAAGTTTTACCGGAATACTATCAGCTTCAATGATTATAAGTGCACTTGGGGCATTAATGGATACAGCAGTTTCAATAGCAAGCACCATAAATGAAATTTATGAAACAGATAAAACACTATCAATAAATCAGCTGTTCAAATCTGGAATGAATGTAGGCCGAGATATCATAGGTACTATGTCAAATACACTTATTCTTGTATATTTAGGAACTTCTCTTCCGCTTGTGCTTTTATCAAGCAACATAGATATGAATAAATTCTTTAACCTCAACCAAGTCGCTACAGAAATTCTTTCGGCACTCACAGGCAGTATCGCAATTCTATTTTGTGTTCCAATTACAGCAATTATTGCTGCTTATCTAATAAAAAAACAAAAAGAAAAACTTAATTTTAAATTCGATACACGAAATGAGATTAATGATTAATATTTATCTTGTTTAATAAAAAATAGATGAATGGAATCCACTCATCTATTTTTTTATTTTTAGCTTCTAACTAACTACTTTGTGCAAGAACATCCACAGCAAGCTTGAGATTTCAAAGCATCTGCTTTATCAATTCTTTCCCAAGGAACATCAATATCAGTTCTACCCATATGACCATAAGCAGCCAATAATTGATAGAACTTACCGCCATTTTTAGCAGGCAATCCACGTAAATCAAATTGATTGATAATAGCAGCCGGTCTTAAATCAAAGTTTTTAGATACTAAAACAGAAATTTCATCATCAGAAATTTTACCTGTACCAAACGTATCAACCATGATTGAAATAGGTTCTGCAACACCGATAGCATATGCAAGTTCAATTTCGCATTTTTCAGCTAAACCTGCTGCAACAACATTTTTAGCAACCCAACGAGAAGCATAAGCAGCTGATCTATCAACTTTTGTAGGATCTTTTCCTGAAAAAGCACCACCACCATGACGAGAATAACCGCCATAGGTATCAACAATAATCTTACGACCTGTCAAACCTGCATCACCTTGAGGTCCACCTACCACAAAACGTCCTGAAGGATTAACTAAAATTTTTGTATCAACATCAAGTTTGATTGTTTCATTAGCAAACACATAGTCAATAACAAGTTTTTTAATATCATTTCTTATAATTTCTTGAACTTTTGCATTATCTGAAACTCCATTAATTTCAGGATCATGTTGAGTTGAAATCAATACTGTATGAATTCTTGAAGGTTTTCCATCAACATATTCTACAGTAACTTGAGATTTTCCATCAGGTCTTAAGTAATCAACTAACCCTTGTTTTCTTACCTGAGCTAATCTATAAGACAACTTATGAGCCAAGCTGATTGGTAAAGGCATCAATTCAGGTGTTTCATTACAAGCGTAGCCAAACATAATACCTTGGTCACCAGCTCCGATATTTTCAGTTTCTGAAACAGAAGTATCAGCATTATCAGCTCTTGTTTCAAGTGCTTTATTAACACCGCCTGCTATATCACAAGATTGTTCATCAATACTTGTCAATACAGCACAAGTGTCAGCATCAAATCCGCCACCTGATGCTCCAGAATAGCCGATATTTTTAATAGTATTACGTACAACAGATGGAATATCTACATAGCAATCTGCTGTAATTTCTCCACAAACTAACGCCATGCCTGTAGTTACAGTAGTTTCTGCAGCTACACGAGCTTGAGGGTATTTAGTCAAAAACTCGTCCAAAATTGCATCAGAAATCTGATCACAAACTTTGTCAGGGTGTCCTTCTGTTACTGATTCAGAAGTGAATAAAAAATTTTTTGGTGTCATTCTAAATTCTCCTTAATTTGTATTTTGGTCCGGCGAACCTTATCACCGTCAACCCGCCGGTAAGGTTTTTAATTCCGACCCGGCAATGTC
>CASECH010000075.1 GCA_949286405.1 uncultured bacterium | reverse complement strand
CTTGTTATAAGTATTAATACAACAAAAGCTCATGTAGCTAATATTTTACAAAAATTAGAGGTAGATGATAGACTACAAGCAGCTTTGAAAGCCCTAAAAAATAAAATAGTATAAAAAAGGATACTAAACATGTCAGGATTGGCAAATATTCTGTTAGTAGACGACAATTCCAAATATTTAAAGGACGCATTGCCGTTGTACGGGTATGATGTGAAAGTTACGCATGGCGGTGTTCAAGCATTAGAGGTTTTGACTAATAGTGACAAAGCCTTTGATATGGTAATTGTTGATATTCTATTACCAGATATTAGTGGGTTTGATTTTATAAAGAAAATAAGAACTATAAATAAAGTAAAATATATTCCTATTATAGTTTTGAGCTCAGAAGCAGATGAGAAAAAAATTATTTCTGCTTTAAAAATAGGTGCAGATGATTATATTACAAAACCTTTTTTGTTACCTAATCTTCTTGCAAGATTAGAAGCTGTTTTACGCCGTTCCAGTTGGAGTGCTGTCCAAAATAAGCAGACCACTGTTAAATCTGTAAGTAAAGAAGTTGCTGATTCTTTAACATCAAGAGAATTAGAAGTGTTACAAATGGCTGCAAAAGGGGTAAGTAATAAACATATAGCAGAGAAACTTTTTGTTAAAGAGGTTACTGTAAAAACACACCTTAATAGTATTTTTAAAAAGCTTAAAGTTGATAATAGAACTCAAGCAACTCTTAAAGCTTTACAAATGAATTTGATTGAAGACTAAGTTAATTTAAAGGAGAGAAAAAATAATGATTGATTATACAAAAGAAGAACTTGTAGAAATACTAAGACGTCACCCTGAAAAATTTAATGAATGGAAAGCTGAGCAAGATGAGGTTGATTTGTCAGAAGTTGATTTTTCAGGAATAAATCTATCTGAAATTGATTTTTCGGAAGTTGATTTGAATTCAAGTTCTTTTGCCGATTGTGCATTATCTTTTGTTAATTTTACAGGTGCTGATTTAACTTCAGTAGATTTCACTCGTGCAAGAGTTTTGGAATGTGATTTTACAGAGAGTCTTTTGACAGGTGCAGATTGCAGCTATGCAGAAATGACTTACTGTAATTTTTCTGACTGTGATATGGCTGGATGTGTACTTTCTGAAACAGATTTGAGTAATTCAGATTTATCCGCAAGTGAAAATTTGAATTCAAGTCGCTTTGACGAAGATACAATTTGGCCCGAAGATGATATGCTGCCTGAAGATTTTGATGGTGCAAGCCATAAAGATTTGTCTGCACTTCAGGATGAAGATGATTCAATGGTTAGCGATTATTAATTTTATATTTTATAAAAAAAGAGGTGTGATTTATGTAGATCATACCTCTTTTTTAGTGCTTAAGTAAATTATAATAATTCTTGACTAAGCCTTTTCAGCACGTACAATAAATGTTGTATATAACCTGAAGGGAGTAGAAAAGATGATGGATCGTATACAAATTACACATGAAGTAGAACAAATGTGCTGCGTTAAACGCGGTGTTAAAGGTGAACCTGCTCCAATTCCTCAAGAAGGTGATTGGACAAAGGTTAAAGAAATTAAAGACATTTCTGGTCTTACTCACGGTTGTGGTTGCTGTGCACCTCAACAAGGTACTTGTAAATTAACTCTTAACGTTAAAGACGGTATCATTCAAGAAGCTTTGGTAGAAACATTAGGTTGCTCAGGTATGACTCACTCTGCTGCTATGGCTGGTGAAATCCTTCCTGGAAAAACTTTGTTAGAAGCTTTAAATACTGACTTGGTTTGTGATGCTATCAACGTTGCTATGAGAGAATTATTCTTACAAATCGTTTATGGTAGAACTCAAACAGCTTTCTCTGACAATGGTCTTCCTGTTGGAGCTGGTCTTGAAGACTTAGGAAAAGGTCTTCGTTCTCAAGTTGGTACTATTTTCTCTACAAAACAAAAAGGACCTAGATACCTTGAAGTTGCAGAAGGATATGTACTTGAACTTGGTTTAGACAAAAATAACGAAGTTATTGGTTATAAGTTCGTTAACATGGGTAAATTTATGGAAGCCGTTAAAAAAGGTGTTGATCCAAAAGAAGCTTTGGAAAAATTTACTGGTACTTACGGAAGATTTGCTGATGCTGTTAAAACTATCGATCCAAGAGTTGAATAGTTTCTGTAGTTTAGGCTTTTGCCTTAATATTTAGTAAGTAAAATTAAGAGGAAAATAAAATGACAGTAAAATTTGAAGGACAAGATAGACGTCAAGCAAAATTAAACAAAATTTTACCTGAATATGGTTTCAAATCTTTAGAAGAAGCTAAAGAATTGTGCGATTCTAAAGGTATTGATGTTGACGCTATTGTTAAAGGAATTCAGCCAATCGCATTTGAAAATGCTGTATGGGCTTATACATTAGGTTGTGCTATTGCAATCAAAAAAGGTGTTAAAACTGCTGCTGAAGCTGCTGAAGCTATTGGTGAAGGTTTACAAGCATTTGCTGTACCTGGTTCAGTAGGTGACCAAAGAAAAGTTGGTCTTGGCCATGGTAATTTGGCTGCTATGCTTTTGAGAGAAGAAACTCAATGTTTCTGTTTCTTAGCAGGCCACGAATCTTT
>CASECH010000074.1 GCA_949286405.1 uncultured bacterium | reverse complement strand
GAGAAAAAAATTCCGTTTTGGGGTGATACTAAACAGATAGAAGTCTTAGACAAGACTTTTAAAATTTATCCTGTATCAATGGGCAATCCGCATTGTGTAATCTTTACGGAGGAAGATCCGTTAGAACTTGCTCAAAAATACGGACCTTATGTGGAAAAACATGAATTTTTCCCTGAAAAGACAAATACAGAATTTGTCAAAGTAATTTCAAAACATGAAATAGATATGAGAGTTTATGAAAGAGGTTGTGGTATCACTCTTGCTTGTGGTACCGGAGCTTGTGCAAGTGTTGTAGCTTGTGTTTTAAATAACTTAACAGAACAGAAGGTTAAGGTAAACTTGCTTGGTGGCCCTGTATTTGTGGAATGGCAAGGGAATTCCGACAATCCTAACCAAGATATTTTCTTAATAGGCTCTGCGAACTACAGCTTTTTTGGAGAGTATGTATTGTAAATATCTGTATTTTCATGATATTATTGAGACACAGTCAAAATATAAAAGGAGAATTATAAAATGAAAACTTATGAATTATTAACTGTATTTAAACCAAACTTAGATGCAGAAGAAGTAGATAAATTGGTTGAAAAAATCAACTCTGATGTTACTGGCTTCGGTGGAAAAGTTGAATCAACAGACAAAATTGGTAGAAAAAAATTAGCTTATGAAATTCAAAATTTCAGAGATGGATTTTTAGTAAATTCTGTATTAAGCATTCCTGCTGAAAAAGTTGCTGAGTTCAATAGACAATTAAGATTGAACGATAACATCTTAAGAATTATGTTTTTAGAAGCAGCAAAAACAGCTAATGTTTAATTAATAGAGAGAAGAAAAAATGAGTATTGCAAAATCAGTTGTAACAGGAACAGTATATAGAGCACCGGAAAAGCGTTTTACACAAAATAATGTTGCGGTGTCTGCATTTGTTCTTAATATTGGTGAAAGAGAAGAAATTCTTATGAGAATTATCTCTAAAAGAAACAGCTTAGATGAAGTAGTGTCATCTATTTCAAAAGGTGAAAAAGTCCTTGTTGAAGGTAGACTTCAGACTGCAGCTGTGAAAATGGACGATGGTACTGAAAAAAGAATTTATGAAATTGATGCCAATACAATTGAAAAACTTGGAGAAGGTTCAACTTCTTCTAATTCTGACTATGGTACTGAAGAAATCGTTAAATTTGAATCAGATGATCTATCAAATGATTTGATTAACGAAGATGAAATTCCATTTTAGTAGTGTAGTTTATCCTCCCTCCAATCGGGTCTAAAAGATTGGAAAATATTTAAAATACTAAGTAGTACAAAATAAAATGGCTAGAAAGGCTAATTGTAAAAATGGCAAGACAAAACAACGAAGACAAGAAAAAACGTAAAAATTGCAGTCTTTGTGCAGACAAAGTAGAAGCTATCGATTTCAAAGATGCTGCTAAATTGAAAAGATACCTAACAGAAGCAGGAAAAATTATTCCTCGCAGAATTACAGGTAACTGTGCTAAGCACCAAAGAATGATTGCAAAAGCAATTAAACGTGCTAGAGAAGCTGCTATTATCAATTACGTTTTTGACTAATTGAAACATAGTGCAGAATAAAAATAACCTGCTTTTTTAAAGTAGGTTATTTTTATTTATAAAATTATTTATTCATATTGGTAAATATTATTCTATAATACATATCTGCTTTTATATATGGATTTGTTGGTTTTTTCTTCCACAATTTTATATTAATTTCTGCTGGTAAGTTTGTAATAGAAAATATTAAATTGTTTTGCATTGGTGATATATTGTTACAGCCATCTTTATATTTACAACTGCCGCCTAAATGTATATAGTCCCTAAAAATTGATATATTTTCTGTTGCATTATTAGTTTCAGAATACATTTTGATATTTTTCGTATCGAATATGTACATATAATGATAGCCAAAATCGCGAGCATTTAATCCTGATAATTGGATTACATATCTTGTCGATTTCCCGTTTATGTTTGTTCGTAATTTCAAGAATTTTTTTGTCAAACCGTATTCTGCAACGATTAATTTATCTTTTTCACCATATTGTAATGATATTGGTGAAAAATTTGAATAATCAGATGTGCAAAATTCTTTATTAGTACCAATATCCCAAGGTATATAAGGCATACTTAATCCTACCAAAGCATTTGGATTATTCATTTGCACGCTAACTTTTGATGGGCCTTGAATGTTTTCATGATAGTCACCTTTATAGTTTAGTTGGTTGCATTTTATTGACCCCCACCAAGGTTTATTATCCACTATATCCCCAAAGACAATAGAATTAGGCTCGTAGTTTTCCCTTGCGAATATAGAATGTTTAACATGATTTTTTCTAATATCAAATATTTGTTGTTTTGATAAATAATTATATTCAGATGGAGGATTTATTTTTAATGTTTCAAAACTTGAGTAATCGTTAATTTTTAAAATATTTTTATCGTTATATCCAAAAATAAAAAATGGGAAAAAATAAAATATAATGACTAAGAATATAATAATTTTAGCAGACACTAAAATACTTACCGGTAATTTTTCTAGTATTGGTTGTGTGTAAAATTTTCTATCATGATTATCAATTCTTTGTTCTAAATCCCGTATATTTTTATAATAATCGATACAATCTTTTTTAGATTCTTTTGCAATTTCATTATTAGGATCAATTTCTAAAATTTTTTCATATGTGAAAATAGCATTGTCGTAATCGTTAATTAATTCGTAAAAAAATCCTTTTAAAGATAGAACATCAATATTTTCTGGCTCAAAAGCGAGAAGTTCATCTATTTCGTTTATTAGTTTTTCTATTTCGTCCTTTTTTGAATCTAAAGTTGAGGGGTCAATATGTTCAATAAAACTTTCAAGGTTTTCAAGTCTTGATTGGAATTCTTCTTTGTCCATATTAGTACCCTCTATATTTTCTTTCTCTTAATTTGTCTGCGATAAGCCAAATATCAATTATGAATGATGCAATTATTAGTACAAAAAATGGTAAACATATTATAAATGCATTATGTTTATACGCAGATTCAATTAAATCTTTTACAGTAAATAAAGATATAATCCCTATTATAAAAAATGCAATTGACAAATATTTAAGTTTATTTTCGGATTCTTTTGATAATATTTGTTTAAAACCTTTACTTAAATAATTATCAATTTTTTCTTTGATATCATTAGTGTTACCCCGACCTTTAAAATTGTATGTAAAATTTTTTACTCCTCTTGTGTAGTCAACAATTTTATAAATTGTTTGCATAGGAAAACTTGATGTATTTGAAAGAGAAAATGTCTTATTATTTAAGACCGTAAAATTTAATACAATTTCTTTTAATACAGTTGTGTAACCGTATTTTGAACTCATAATATCAGTGACTACAGTTAACTCAAGTGAATTTACATCACCATAGCCGCATACAAAATTGTATTGTGGTCTGTTAAAATTAAAATTTATTCTCCCTTGTAAAAAGTCTATAGATTTAAGATTTAATTGAGAATTGAATTCTTTTATAGCTTTTTGTCTTAAAATAACAGATAAAATAAATCCCAAATATACAACTAAAGGCAAAATTATAAATAAAAACCAAGCCATCCAAGACCCGTCAGGACTACTTAATAAGATAGTATTAAACGCATCTTTTATCCAATTACAAAAACTTTCTACTGATGTAGTTTCAGAGGTATTTATAAAATAAGCTAATAATAGTGTAACAGTATAAATAAAACTGAATATCCCCCACATTATAGGCATACTTAATGAAGTTTTTTGTGAAACATTATTTATGTGCATAATTTTACTTTCTATTTTGTAACTGTTTAATTCTTTCTTGAGTTGCTGGGTGTGTAGAAAAATATTGCAGAAATTCAGGAGTTTTTTCTTCTTTTTTTAATAGTTCAAAAAATTTTATAGCTCCATCATTATTTCCATATAATTTATACATAACAGCGTTTGCGTATTTATCAGCGTTTCTTTCTTGATTTCTGGAATATTTCAGAGCATGCATACCTGATATGCTGTTTAATGTCATATTAACATCTTTTTGTCCGTTTGAAAAAATTGATGTTAAAGTATATACAATAATATCTCTACTTATACTTTTTAGATGATCTCTATGTGCATAATGCCCCAATTCATGGGCGAGTATAAACGTAAGAGTTTCTTCATTATTTATTTTATTCAAAAGTCCTGATGTAAAATATATGGTTCCGTTAGGAATAATAAAAGCATTTATTTCTTTATTTTTTACCTCAAAAATCTCAAAAGAGGATTTATTTTGAAGTTTTGGATCAAGATTTACGATTTTATTTTTCAGTTTATTTAATTTTTGAATATGTTTACTATTTTTTTCAACATTAACCACCATATTTGTTGATATGGAATTTTCTATTTTCATTTGTGTTTTAGTTGAAATTCTATCAATACAAAAGTTTGCAATATTATCTGCAAAAAGATAAATCATTCCAAAAATAGCGACAATACCTAAAACTAAAATAATAAACTCAACACCAACATTGGATTTTCCAACGTTAATATTATCTTCTATAATACTTAGATATTTCTCTTCAAGGTTTTTATTCATAAGTTACAGCTGTACCATAGGCAATAATTGCACATTGTGGAACACTTTCTTTTGTGTAGTTGTCATTTATCATGATTGATTCTATTCTTGTGTTTATTATGTAGTGTGCTCCTATTGCTTTTTCTCTCATTCTCAATATAGCTTCTCTTCTTCCTCTGTC
>CASECH010000073.1 GCA_949286405.1 uncultured bacterium | reverse complement strand
CCAAGGTTTGATAAAGAACTTTCTGATGTGAACTTTCACGATGCAGGGGATTTAGAGTTTCCTCTTGGCAATACTTATAAAACTCTTGAAGTTATTGAAAAGAATGTGGAAGATATTTATCGTGACGGTAAAAGAGTTTTTGGGATAGGTGGGGAACATCTTGTTACTTTACCTGAAATTAAAGCTGTTGCAAAATTCTATCAGGATTTAGCTATTGTTCATTTTGATGCTCATACTGATTTAAGAGAAGAATATATGGGCGAAGAAATGTCTCATTCTGCAGTGATTAAACACGCTTCTAAAATTGTTGGACCTGAAAATATTAAACAGATTGGTATTCGTTCCGGCATGAAAGAAGAATGGGAGTTTATGAAAGAACATAATACTTTAATCCATAAATACTCTGAACTTGATTGTTTGAAAGGTAAGAAAATATTCGTAACAGTTGATTTAGATGTTTTAGATCCGTCTGTTATGCCAGGAACAGGTACTCCTGAATCAGGTGGATTTGATTTTGAAACTTTAATCGGTTGGTTTGAGTATTTGAAACAGTTTGATATTGTGGGTGCTGATGTCGTAGAACTAGCTCCTGACTATGATGCATCTGGAGTATCTACTGCTGTTGCGACAAAAGTCATAAGAGAATTATTAATGATAATGTAGTATTATCTTATAAGAAGGTTTTTTATGGTTGTAGATAGAATTAATTTTTTAAAAGATGAGATAAATAAAGCAAATTATTTGTATTATGTTGAAGATAATCCTTCAATAAGTGATTTCGAGTATGACAAATTTTTTGCTGAATTAAAACAATTGGAAGAAGAACATCCAGAGCTAAAAACACCTGATAGTCCTACTCAAAGAGTTGGGTCTGTTAGTGAAAAATTTTTTCCATACAAACATAAATATCGACTTTACAGTTTGGATAATACTTATGAATATGCCGAGCTTGCAAGATGGTATCAAAAGTTTGAAAATGAATATAAAAGTGGTGTCGAACTTGTATGTGAGTTAAAAATAGATGGTTTGGCGATCGCTTTGACTTATGAAAAAGGGCTTTTTGTAAGAGGAGTTACGCGTGGAGATGGCGTGACGGGTGAAGATATTACAAATAATCTAAAAACGATTAAAGCTATACCTCTTAAATTATTCGAACCTGTTGATGTGGAAGTTAGAGGTGAAATTTATATGCCTAAGACTTCTTTTGAAAAGTTAAATAAAGAAAATCTTGAAAATGGAGAAAAACCATTTGCAAACCCTAGAAATGCGGCTGCCGGTTCTATAAGACAGCTCGATAGTACAATTACTGCAAAACGTGATTTATCTATGTTTACATACACGGCAATATTTGAAAATCTTGAAAATGCACCAAAAACTCATTATGATAGTTTGATGTATTTGAAAAAATTAGGGTTTAGGGTAAATCCTAATGTAGAGTTATGCAAAGATGTTCAATGTGCTGTAGAGTATTGCAAAAAATGGGAAAATAAACGTCAGGATTTGGATTATGCAACTGATGGTGTTGTTATAAAAGTGAATAACCTTGCCTATCAAGCAGATATTGGGTTTACTTCAAGAGCTCCGAAGTGGGCTACTGCATTTAAGTTCCCTCCAGAGGAAGTGACAACAGTGCTTAAAGATATTGAAGTCGGTCTTGGAAAATCAGGTGCGGTTACTCCTGTTGCAGTGTTAGAACCTGTACAACTTGGAGGTAGTACTGTATCAAGAGCAAGTTTGCACAATTTTGATGAAGTAAAAAGATTGGATGTAAGAATTGGGGATAAAGTCCTAATAAAAAAAGCTGCAGAAATTATTCCTAAAGTTGTAAAAGTTATAGATGATGAAGAACACTATAAATTGCCGGTCTATGTACCTCCTACAAAATGCCCATCTTGTAATTCGCCTCTTGTATCTAAAAAGGGAGAGGTTGGTTTGTTCTGCGAAAATCATAATTGTGCAGATCAAGTTAAGGCAAAAATTGAGTTTTGGGTATCAAAAGATGCTATGGATATAGATAAAATTGGTCCTGCAGTTATTCAGCAGTTATATGACAAAAATTTTATTACGACAGCTGTTGATTTATATAGGCTGACTATGCAAGATTTTATGCAGCTTGATTTGGTTAAAGAAAAATCAGCATTCAATATGTATACTGCAATTCAAAATAGTAAAAATAATTCTTTAAAAAGACTTTTGACTGCATTTGCGATTAGGAATATTGGTAAAGAAACTGCTGAAATTCTTGCAAATGAATTTGGAAATTTAGAAACTTTGATGAATGCTGAAGTCGAAGTTTTGTCTAAAATTAGCGGGATAGGACCTGTTATGGCAAATGATATTTATGAGTTTTTCCATAATGAACAGAATATCAGAATGATTGAGCAACTAAAAGAGCTTGGAGTTAATCCAAAAGAAGAGGATACACTTCTTTCTGATAAATTTAAGGGAAAAACTTTTGTTTTGACAGGAACATTACAAAATATGACAAGAGATGAAGCTTCTCAAATAATAAAACAATTTGGAGGAAAGACCTCATCATCAGTGTCTAAGAATACATCTTATGTCATAGCAGGAGAAAATCCTGGATCAAAATTAGACAAAGCTGAAAAATTAGGTATTATAATATTGTCAGAAGAAGAATTTCAAGATATGATAAAATAGTAGGTTTTTGAAATAGAGGATTTATGAAGAAAAGAAACGCAAAAGTTATACAAATAGCAGGTATAAGAGGCTTATTATTAGTTGGATTTGTGGCAGTATGCTTGGTAGCAGGTTTTGTGGTATTCCCAGGATTGGTTGCTATGCATTTGTGGAATTATGCAGTATCCTTCACTTATTTTATCCCTGCAATTAATATTTATCAAGGTATTTTATTATGGGCTATTTTTGGAATTACAGGGTTTATTATTAATGACAGAAAGAAATTCCTTGTAGCGTACAAAGCACCTACTCAACTTTCTGAAGAAGAGATGAGAAAGCTTATGGAACGCGTTAAAATTCAATCTCAAGCCCAGATGTTAAATTCTATGATTTTAAAATCAAAAGAATTGCAATCTATGGAAGAAAAAAATAATATAGAAAAGATTGATAAGCTTGATAAAGAAGAAGCTCAATCTCAAGAAAAAGATATCCATAAGGTATAAAGGAGAATTGTATGAAAAAATTGGTTTTGTGTGGTGTTGCAGCTGCAATGTTAGTTGGAACGTTTGCGTTGTCAAGTGAGGCATTATCAAATACTTCTGATTCACAAAGAGGATATATTTCTGTAAATGCATCTGCTAATACAGAATTAGCTCCGGATGTTGCAGAAATTTCTATTGCTGTTCAAACTTTTGATAGTAAGTCTATGCAGAAAGCTACGCAGGAAAATAAAGAAATCTCTGATAAAGTTATTACAGCGTTAAAATCTATGATTAATACCGGAAATGGAGATTATGTTAAAACTTCTGATTTTAATGCATCTCCTGTATATTCTTATTCTGGTAGTAAGAGAAACTTTGATAAATATCAAGTATCTAACAGAGTTATCGTGCATACAAAATCAATTGATAAAATTGGTTCTATGATTGATAAAGCTATTTCATTGGGAGCTACAAATGTGGATGATTTGACTTTCTCTGTTTCTAAGTATGATGATCAATGTAACGAATTACTTGGTATTGCTGTGAAAAAAGCCCAAAATCAAGCTAATTCTATCGCAAAATATGCAGGAACTTCTACGGCAGGAATTAGAACTATGGATGTAAGTTGTAGTGCTAATAATCCAAGAGCTCCTTATAGAATGATGCTTAGTGCAAAGAATGTTGCAGGTGATATGGCAGAATCTTCTACTACTGTAATTGAGCAAGGTGTGGTAAAGATTTTTGCAAATGTAAATGCTAGCTTCTTTGTTAAGTAAGTATAGTGTTATGTGACTTTTGAAAGACCGAAAATTTATTTTTCGGTCTTTTTTTATGGCAAAAAATTTTTTGTTTGATTTTAATATCTAATATGATGAATGTTAATTTTAATGGTATAAAAAATTTAAGAGTTTCTGTCCAAAAAGAAAAGCCTACAAATGCTTATACCAGTTATGGGAAGTTTCCTTTTAAAACTATGATTTCAAACGGAATAATTGTAGATGCTTATTTGGATGATATTGGCAATAGAGATTTAAAAAAGTACAATGAAATTGTTGCAAAATTAAGTGAAGTAAATAATAAGGATTATTTTGATAAAAAAGATAAATCCCATTTTACACTGTTGTGTTATAAATCATCTTTAGGGAATGGTAGATTTCCTTATTCTTTTGTTTTAAATGAAAAGCCTATTGATTTTACAAATGATGATGTTCTTCCTATGTTCTCTTTTTTAGCAAAAATTACTCGTGAAGAATCGAACAATCCTAAATATGGAGCTGCCAAAAGTCAGATATTATCTCATTTAAACAATGCTATACAAAAAAATGCCGAAGTATATTTTGACATAAAGGCTTAATAGACAAGCATAAATGATTTTAGGCTTCTTGCTCCTCCATCACCTTTTGTGGATACTACTTCATATTTGTCTAAGTAATTCATTGAAGTGGAGCTGCCACCATCGAATGCCATGGCTCTGTCAAGACCCAAATTTTTTACATAGTCATGTACTTCATATAAATCCATTGGATGGTCATCAGTGAATATCAAAATATGCACTTCTTCAGAATTTTTTAATCCAATTACTGTACGTGCAACTTTGTGCAATACAGAAGCAGACTCCCTTATTATTTCTCCGTTTTCATTTTTTACGATAAATCCTTCTTCTTCGAGTCTTAACTCAGGATAAATTAATGGACCGCCTTGAGCAGAAGTTCTTATTACACAACCAAAGTCAACAGGACTTTTGTGAGGTGTAATCTCATAATGTAGTTTTCTTGTGCTGTCACATTCTATTACTCGGAATTCTGTTCTGTTCATTATTTTATCAAGATTGCGTCTTAGAAACGGGTTTTGCATAATATTTTCGTTAAACATTGGATCTTCAGCAGTTGTTCGATCATTGACAATATACGATATTGTTTTTTGATTTTTTGGGTCAAAAAAGCCGGCGTTAATTGTTAATCTCGCATGTGATTTATTGTGTGCTTCTCTGTTTGTGATAAGAGATTCTGAAGACATGAATTTGATTCGTTTCTTAATTTTCTCTCCTGAGAATGTTATATGGTATATACCATCGTTATATTCAACATTTATAGGTGGTGCAGCTACTGCTATTTGTGCTGCAATAATCATTGATAAAAATAAAAAACACAATTTTTTCATATTTATAGATCCTTAGATTTGTAGAATGCAATTATTGCACATAAAAATGCTGCCGGTGGAAATACTGCAGTAAGGAACGGGTGCATTACACCTTTTTCTGCGAGTAAGTCGAAGAAAGGCAGGGTTATATAATATACAAATATACAACCTATTGCGATTACAAAGCCTACCATTCTTTGTTCTCTTGGTTTGCTAAATCCTAACAATGCACCCATAATTGCAAGTAGAACACATACAAATGGGTGGAAGAATCTTTGAAGATACTTGTTTAACATATACCTGTACTCTTCGTCCAAACCTTCTTTTTTAAGCAATTTTATGTAATTTCTTAAGTTGTGATTATTTATTTCACGTTCTTTTTTTATTGAATATGTCATTAGAATATAAGCATTTTTAGCCGATTCTCCTTGTAAAATATCAAGGGTTGGCAGTTTTTTGACATCAATAAATATTCCGTCATTGGAAATTTCATATTGAGTAATATCTTTTAAATGCCATTTATCAGGTAGTGTTTCACCTTCTTTTGCGTGATATATGTTACTCAATTGGTGAACATCAGCATAAATTCTTTTTGAAAAATCCAACACAATAACATTGTTCATATGGTTTGCTCTAAATCTTGATACAATTACTGCCATTGTAGGTATGCTGTTTTTATCTTTTTGAGTATAAATATATTGCGTCGTTGGGTTATTACCGTTAATTGCATTAGCTTTATTTACAGAGTATGGTATTAGTTTATCTCCTGTAACAAAGCAAAGGTAAGTAAAAATAAAACTTAAGACAATTACCGGAGCTATAATTCTTCTGAAAGACATTCCAACTGCTCTAAAAATAGTCAGCTCAGAGTCTTTACTTAGTTTATCAAATGTAAATAAAGTTCCAAGCAGAAGCCCTACTGGGAAAGCTTTTCCTAAGATTTTTGGTAATTCATATATGATTACTAAAATAGCTGTTTTTACTGTATATTGACCTTCAAGAGTTCTTTTGATTGTATTCAAAAGCATTTCCGGAGCAATCCATACGACTGTAAATAGCAGAATTGCAACCAGTGAGGTGACTAAAATTTGATTAAATATGTATTTGTCATATATGGTTATTTTAGGAAATTTCATTAAAGAGCGAAATCCTTTCCTAGATAAAATTCTTTTGCTACAGGGTCTACTGCAACATCTTTACTTTTACCTTGAATTTTAATTTTACCGTCAAAAATTACGTAGGCTCTATCAGTGATTGATAAAGTTGCTTTTGGGTTGTGGTCTGTGATAAGAACCCCAAGGCCTTTGTCTTGAGAAATCTTTTTGATATTGTCTTTGATATCCCCGATTGCAATAGGGTCAATACCTGCGAACGGTTCATCTAGCAACATAAAATCAGGACTAGCTGCAAGTGCTCTTGCTATTTCCACCCTTCTTCTTTCTCCACCTGATAGAGATACAGCTGCATATGAACGTAATCTCGCAATACCAAATTCGTCAAGCAATTCTTCCAGTTTTCTTTTCTTTTCGTTAACAGTTAATTTATCGTTCATTTCAAGAACAAGCTTGATATTATCTTCTACAGAAAGTTTTCTAAAAATAGACGCTTCTTGCGGTAAATAACCAAGTCCTGCTTTTGCACGGATATTCATTGGCCAGCTTGTTATATCTTGACCATCGAGTAAGATTTG
>CASECH010000072.1 GCA_949286405.1 uncultured bacterium | reverse complement strand
GCCAAAATTCCTGACCCCATGCCAATATCTGCAACTTTTGCTCCTTTAGGCATATATTTTTCGATAGCTTTCATACACAACTGAGTAGTTTGGTGAGTTCCGGTACCAAAAGCACAACCAGGCTCTAAATTAATTACAACTTCATCATTTTTTAACGGAGAATACTCAATCCAATCAGGAACAACAGTTATCCTGTCAGTAACATGTGTGACAGTCCACTTTTCTTTCCATTTCTTGGACCAATCTTCGTCTTCTTTCTCTGTAAGAACATACTCCCAACTGCCAATTTCACTACTAGTCAAACCTCTATTAAGAAGTAGATTTTTTAAAGCAAAAAGTTCAGGTTCAAAATTTTCAGGTAAAGAACGCAAAAAGCATTTTAAAGTACCTTCAGTAGTAGAAACCATTTCCAAGTCTTTGTAAGCCTCTTCAGCTAGAACTACTCCCTCACAGTCAAAAGTGTCAAAAAGCATCTCAGAAACAATCTCTGAAATATCAGGGTTAATTTTTAGTTGCAATTCATAATAATTTGACATTGACTACTCCAAGAAAGCACCCATTTTTCTAAACTTGTCATAACGTTGAACTTTTAGTTCATCTTTAGATAATTTATCAAGTTCAGTCAAACTGTCTAATATAGTTTGTTTCATATTCGCAGAAACTGCTGCATAATCAGTATGAGCACCACCTACAGGTTCTTTGATATCACCATCAATAATATCAAACTTCAACAAATCCTTTGCAGTAATTTTCAATGCATCAGCAGCTTCAGAAGCTTTTGCAGCATCTCGCCATAGAATTGAAGCACAACCTTCTGGAGATATTACTGTATAGTAAGCGTGTTCAAGTAAATAAACTTTATTTGCAACAGCCAAACCTAAAGCTCCTCCAGAGCAGCCTTCCCCAGTAATTATAGCAATTACAGGAACATCTAATTTAGCCATTTCTCTTAAATTTACAGCAATAGCACCACCCTGATTAGTTTCCTCTGCACTAATACCAGGATATGCCCCTGGAGTATCAATCAAAGTAACAATAGGTAAGTTAAATTTGTTTGCATGCTTGAACAATCTTAAAGCTTTTCTATAACCTTGAGGCTGAGGCATTCCAAAATTATATTCAAGATTTTCTTTTGTTGACTTACCTTTCATGGTACCGATAATCATAACAGGTCTACCATCTATTTTGGCCATACCACCAATAATAGCTCTGTCATCCATACCTTCTCTATCACCATGAAACTCAATAAAATCTTCACATATATTATTCACATAATCCAAAAAATTTGGTCTTTCAGGATGTCTTGCAATTTGCAACTTTTGAGATGGTTTTAAATTTGCATACAATTCCTTACGGTAATCTTCTGCTTGTTGTTCAAAAGTGTCAATTTCCTTACTCAAATCCATGCCTGACTCCAAACTTATTTTCTTTAATTCTTCAATTTTTTCTTGAATCTCAACAATCGGTTTTTCAAAATCCAAAACTGCTGTCATTATTATACCTCACATTAAAATCTTATCAATAGGAACTACAAATTATGCATTTCCAAAATCTTAGCTAGAGTATCTCTCAAATTCTTACGAGGAGATACAACATCGACCTGTCCATACTTAAGCAAATATTCTGCTGTTTGGAAATCAGACGGCAATTTTTGCCTAATAGTTTGTTCAATTACACGTCGTCCTGCGAAACCAATTCTTGCACCTTGTTCTGCAACAATAATATCGCCTAACATTCCGAAACTTGCAGTTACGCCACCAAAAGTAGGCTCAGTCAACAAGTTTATATACAATAAACCGGCTTCATCAAGTCTTGATACTGCACAAGAAGTCTTTGCCATTTGCATCAAACTTAAAGCACTTTCCTGCATTCTTGCTCCACCTGAAGATGTAATAACAAGTACAGGCAACTTCAATTCAATCGCTTTTTCTATAATTCTTGTAACTTTTTCTCCGACAACGCTACCCATTGACCCGCCCATATAGTCAAAATCCATAACTGCAGTAGCCAATTTATGTCCTTGAATAGATGCTAATCCAGTAATTACAGCCTCATCAAGACCTGTTTTTTCATGTGCTCTTTTTAACCTGTCTTTATAGGCCTCTGTATCAACAAATTCCAAAGGATCTGTCGGTAGAATTTCTTTGAATAATTCTTCAAAAGACCCTTCATCAAACAATTGAGCAATTCTTGTTTTTGCATTTATTCTAAAATGATAATTGCAGACAGGACATACCATGTCATTATCTTTCAAATCTTTTTTAAGTAATTGAGCATCACAGTGAACACATTTTGTCCATAAATCAGGATTTTTTTCAACCTCAGCTCTTGCTTCTAATTCTCTTCTTTTTATTTGTGCTTCTTTACGTTTTTCAAACCAATCTTGTACTGTCATAATACATATATCCCTTAAAAAAACAAATTATAATACAAAATTATTATACTCGAAAAAAATTTAATGGCAATTTTTTACATTTAAGCCTTTACAAAATAAATACCAATTAAAAATTCTTGAAAAGAAAACTAATGCTTAGGTCTGTTTATAAAAAACTTTTTCATATCCTCAGAAATTTGAACATTCTGCAATGCCATATGGTATTTCCTTAAATTTGCAATAGCTTCAGATTCTTCAAGTAAATCTTTTTTGGGGACTTTAATATTACTTTTGACCTTTTCAAACTCACTTGGGGTTTTCTTATTAATGTATTTAGCAATAATCTCGTCTAAATCACTACCACCTACTCCGTATTTTGATGCTATTTCAGATACAGTAGCTCCTTGAGGTAAAGAATAAAGCCAATTTACTGTTAGTGCATCACACTTGGATATAGAATTAATACCCTTTTGATGAGGAGTATACATAATATCAGTTTTAAAAGGACTATGCCCCAGACCAATTGCATGACCGATTTCATGCAAAATTGTATGGTAGACCTCACTTTCATCCATATAATCAGCATGCACAATCCCTTCAGTAAGTCCTATTGCAACCTCTGCACCATATAAACGATTTGCCCCGTCAAAAGCGAAATAGCAATGTCCGAGAGCTTTTCTTTCAACCCTTTTCCAATCAACATTTATATTTGACTCAAGTAGTGTATCCACTACCTTAAAAGAAACTCTTTCTTTTGTTGCACTCTGCCATGCATCAAGAGCTTGCATTACCATATGCTTGTATTTATAATCCTGTCCTTGTTTAGAATAAAACTTCATCGGAGCTATATAGACCTTTAAAGGCATAAAGGTCCAACGCATTAATCTGCCGTTTTTTAAAGATTCAGAAACATAGGTGTGTTTTTGCATATTTTTATTGTATAATAAATTAAGGAGAAAATCTATATTTTAGACTAAGGAGGATATAAATATGAACATTATGCAAATGATGAAACAGGCTCAGAATATTCAAAAGAAACTTAAAGATGCACAACAAGAGCTTGCTAATACAGAATTGGTAGGAGAAGCAGCCGGTGGTGCCGTTCGTGTAATTTGTGACGGACAAGGCAAATTCAAATCTATCACATTAAAACCTGAAGCAATTAATCCTGAAAATCCTTCAGCGGTTGATAGTGATACCATCGAAATGTTAGAAGATATTATTACTACAGCTATTCAACAAGCTAGTGACAAAGCTTCTAAAGAAATGGAAAATAAAATGAAAGCTGCGACAGGTGGCATAAATATTCCGGGGCTTAACCTATAATGATTTATCCAAAATCAATAGCAACTTTAATTGAGCACTTTCAAAAGTTCCCGTCTGTGGGGCCAAAATCTGCTCAAAGGATGGCATTTTATCTTCTTAGAATGCCTGAATCTGAAGTACATAAATTTGCAGAAGCAATAATTAATGCCAAAAGAAATACTCACACTTGTGAAGTCTGTTTTAATCTTTCTTCTACAAGTCCTTGTGAAATCTGTCAATCAACCAAAAGAGACAGAAGTGTAATCTGTGTTGTTGCTGAAACAAAAGATTTGATTGCTATTGAAAAAACAAATGAATACAAAGGACTATATCACGTATTGCAAGGATTAATTTCTCCAATGGATGGAATTGGTGCTGATGATATTAGAATTAAAGAACTGCTTACAAGGCTCACATCTGAAGAAGTAAAAGAAGTTATCCTTGCATTGAGTCCTTCTGTAGAAGGAGAGGCTACAAGTCTTTATTTAAGTAAATTAATTAAACCGTTTGGAATAAAAATTTCACGCATAGCATTCGGTCTACCAGTTGGAGCAGACCTTGAATACGCTGATGAGATTACAATTGCAAAAGCTATTGAAGGAAGACGAGAATTATAATTTTATTTACATTCATGCTTACCATCCCAAGATAAGTCATCACATCTCAAGTAATCCATATTCTCATTATATATTACCCAAGCCGTACAACCATAGCCATTTGCTCCCATACCAGAAACAACTCCAATAGACTTATCTCGACAATAATTATTAAAAGTAAATCCACGTATCTGCTCAGATGTCCCCATTGGGAAGACACCATACTTTGTAAGGAAGAAGGCAAAGAAATCAATACCATATTGATTTGGTTTTCCATTACCGTTTATATCTATAGAAATTTCGCCACATATATTTTCTAAAGCTTTGCCATTACCCCATGACATACTGCAATTTTGATTATACACATAAAAAGTAATAATAGATCCATCTGAAAGTTTTAAACGAGAATGT
>CASECH010000071.1 GCA_949286405.1 uncultured bacterium | reverse complement strand
ATTTATGGCAGTATTCGTGCTGCTGTTAATTGTTTTGCTATTGTGTGAATTACCAAATTGGATTATTAACGTTTCTATTTGCTTGAATATCACTTTAGGTGTTGTTTTGTTGATGATTTCTTTATATGTAAGAAAAACCCTTGAATTAGCTTCATTCCCTTCAATAATTCTTATTGGTACGATGTTTAGGCTAGTGTTGTCAATTGCTTCTACTAGGTTGATTCTATCGAAAGGTGAGGCAGGAGAAGTAATTCACGCGTTTGGAACATTCGTTACCGGTGGTAATATGATTGTTGGTGGTGTAATCTTCCTTATTATCACAGTTGTTCAGTTCATGGTAATTACCAAAGGTGCAGAACGTATCGCTGAAGTTGCCGCAAGGTTTGCTCTTGATGCGATGCCTGGTAAACAGATGACAATTGACGCTGATTTTAATGCAGGGTTAATTTCTCCGGAAGAAGCTACTAAAAAGCGTGAAGACTTACAAAGAGAATCAAACCTCTTTGGTAGTATGGATGGTGCGATGAAGTTCGTAAAAGGGGATACCATTGCAGGGATTATCATCGTGCTTATCAATATTATTGGCGGATTGTGTATCGGATGTTTAATGAATCAGATGCCTATAGCTGACGCAATTTCAAAATATACAATCTTAACTATTGGTGATGGTCTTGCATCTCAGGTTCCGTCATTATTGATGTCAATTGCAGCAGGTATTTTTATGACTCGTTCTTCTGCTGCTAATTCTTTAGGTACTGATGTTACAGGACAAATTATAAGTAAGCCTTATGCTCTATTTTTAGCTGCGGCGTTTTTAATGTTGTTGGCAATTACAGGTCCTCCTTTTACAGGATTACCTTTCTGGCCGTTTTTCTTCTTTTCTATTGGATTAGGAATCGCAGGATTTTCTACTCTTATTAATGCTGATGTTCAATCTCAATTAGGACAGTTGGAAAATGTTCGTCAGAATATGCAAGATTTAGTTAACCCTAATCGTATGTATGAACGTTTAGGAGTTGATGTTTTGAGTTTGCAGGTGGGATCTAATTTGCTTGTAATTGCAGATCCTGATCAGGAAGGTCAATTGCTAGCAAAGATTGCTGCTTTACGTCAAAGAGTTACTGATGAATTAGGATATATTTTACCTAACATAAGAATTATGGATTCGTCTGCTCTCGATGCAAATGAATATATGATATCAATTCGTGGTAATACTGTCGCAACAGGATATGTATATCCCGGAAAATTGATGGTTATTGCAGATCAGTGGGATTCTGTAAAAAAAGAGGTGCCTCAGGATGCTATCATAGGAATTGATCCGACTTATCAAACTCAAGCTTATTGGATTTCTCCTGAGGATGCTAAAGCTGCAAGATCAGTTACTGCTGTTGATGCTACTGATGTTATTGTTACTCACTTGCAAGAGTGTGTAAGAAAACATGTTGATGAGGTTATGACCAAGACTGACGTGTTGAAATTGATGGAATTAGTCAGGTCGCAAGATCCTACACTAGTAAATGACCTTGTACCTACAATTATTTCTACAAGTGATTTGAGAAAGATTTTTGTAAACCTTATTAGGGAAAAGGTTTCTATAAAAGATATTATATTTGTTTTTGAAAGATTGTGTGATTATGCAAGATTTTCAAAAGAGCCTGATATTTTATCTGAACGTTTAAGAACTGCTTTAGGTCGTCAAATATGTTTATCAAATGTTGGTGATGATAGAGTATTATATGCTCTTACATTATCTCCTGAGTGGGAAAAAATTCTTGATGACAGTTGTCAAAGAACAGAGCTTGGGACCATGTTTTTATTAAATCCGATGCAGGTGCAAGAACTTATCGAAACTACTGCAACAACTTTAATGAGGGCTCATCAGGCATGTGGGCAACAACCTGTAATCTTGTGTTCTCCACGTATTCGATTACCTTTGTATCAACTACTTGAACGTCACATTCCGACTATTGTAGTTATTTCGTATTCTGAATTGATTACTGATATTAAGGTTGAAGCTGTTGATACAATTGGTGAATCTTATTCAGTAGAATAAAGCTAAAAAGGGGGTAGCGTGTGAAGAAAAATGTTATTTTATCTGGTGTAATAATTTTATTTTTAGTTATCTTAGGTTATTTTGGGTGTTTAAATTTTAAAGTTTTTGCCAAAGATTTGACAGAATACAAAAAATTAGTAAAAGAAGCTTTTGAAAGTGAAAATTGGACTGAATTAAGTAAGTATTCTGATGATATAATAAGATATTATCCTGAGTCTGGTTTTGGGTATTTCTTTAAAGGTATAGCAATGGATGAGTTGGGAGATTATGAGTTAGCTATTGTTAATTATACAAAAGCAATTAAATATGAACCTAATTATGCCGAAAATTATCAAAATAGAGGATTAGCATATTTTCATAATAAAGATTATGATAATGCTATTGCTGATTATAAAAAAGCTCTGGAAATCGATCCAAATCACAAATTATCTCAGGCTCAGATGCAAGATGCTATTAATGCTAAAAAAGGTTTTGTAATTGTAAAAAATGGTAATGTGACAAATTATAGTTCAATTAATGATCCTTTTTATCTTGTAGAAGAATATAAACAAATGCCACAAAAAAGGAAAAAGGAGATAATAGATTCTGTAAAAAAATATTCTGCAGATACTTTGCCAATTTATTATATTGCAGTAGCTGAAGATATTTATCCTTCTAATAAAAATTTAGCGGCATTTTTATATGCTATTGGACGTTATAGATCAATACAAGATGTAATGGCTTGTGCAGATAAATCTGCATATCAAGCCGCTCGTATGTTGCCTTTGGTTGCTCCTAAGACATCTGTTTATATTTCAAAGATGAATAGTAACGAATTAGCTAGCCTGTTGCAAAAAGTATTGGATTTTGATGCAAAAAATCCGAATAGGCCAGATCCCAAATGGATTTGTTATCATGGTGTTGAAGTATTTTCTAACAATGGAAAAGTTTCGACAATTCCTAAAGATGAGTGGAATAAAAATATTAATAATATGCGAGAATCGACATCTAAATATATTGAAGAGTTAAAATTGAAAGATAAGTAGATTTATATATTATGAAAAAGTTTATTTTATTTTTAATATCGATTTATCAAAGAATTTCTAAACACACGCCAGCTGTTTGCCGATTTTATCCTACTTGTTCTGAATATACACGTCAGGCAATTTTAAAATATGGAGTAATAAAAGGTGGCTGGTTAGGCATAAAAAGAATTTGCAGGTGCCATCCTTGGAATAAAGGCGGTTATGACCCTGTACCATAAGTAGAGCTATTTAACCCATTTGAAACTTCTTACATATCCTTCACCATTAATATCACCATAGATATCAGCTCTGAATATGCGGTATATTTTAGAAGCATTCGTGATGTTAGGGATTTTGCTTACACCTTCTTGTAGAAGGAGTGTTTCGTCAGAATTATTTATACCTGGGATAAGATTAAATAGCGTATTTAATGAAGCATTTTTAACTTTACCGAACACAGTTGTTATATTTTTTGTTAAGCTTCCATATACGGTAAGATCTGCAATAGAATTTACAAAGTTGTATGATCCTGTCATGTACATATTCAAATCCTTGCCATCTGAATATATATTAATTTTTTGAGCAATACCGTCTTTGATATGGAAATCTCCTGATATACTGTCGAAATCTCCGGTTTTTAGTGGAGTAATCAAATCAATAAGACTGTTGATTGATAGTCCTGTAATACCTCCTTTTAGAAGGTTTCCTGCTTTCAAAAGATATTCTAAAGATCCGAGTTTTGGCATACGACCGTCATCTACGCTGAAGTATCCTTCTCCTGAAAGTGTTTTAAAACAAGATTCATGTGTTTTTCCATTGCAGGCTAGGTTAATATCTCCACTTGCAAGACCATAGATTTGTCCTTTCAAGTCAAATAGTGCTTCTGCCATCATAGCTGAATTTGCGTTATCAAGATGTACTGCGAGGTTAGTTTGATCATTTATAAGGTTGTATTTTAAGTTTCCTAGTACGGTACCTTGTGCGATATTAAACTTGAAGTTGTCTATGTTCAATATATTTTTGTCAGAAATGTTTAAAATTGCATAGAAATTGTCTGCTATGATATTTCTTACATGAATTTTATCCGCAATAATTTCAGCTTTTTTTATAATAATTTGTGTAGGATCAATATATTGTATTGTCCCTATATTACTTCCTGATGGATTTTTTGAAGAATTTACTTCCATTTCTTGCATCATGTCGGTTATTGTATTAATGTTCAAGTCAGGTAGTTTTAGTTTTATATCTTCCACAATGTATGGAGGAGTAAGTTTATTTTTAGCAATTGCTTTTAGGTTAATATCATTGGTTAATACTGTACCGCGAGAAGTTACAAATATTTTATCTTTTTTAAAGTCTAAATTAACATCTTTGATTGTGGAATCAAAAAATGGCATATCAATACTTGTTACATCAAGATTTCCCTGTATTTTTGGATCAAGAGCTGTTCCGTTAATAGTTATATCTGATGTGAATACGCCCTGTTTCATTATTGGTTTTCTGAATATGATGTTGAATATTTTGGCATCTGTCGGGGTTTCTGTTTTTACTTTAAAATTGTTAAATCCTATGTTGTTATTTGGTAACAATTTTATTGTTCCAGAAGCGTTTAGCTGAGTATTTACAAATGGTTTGTTATTTTGTGATGATATAATTTTGTCGTATTGTAAGTGATTAATTCTTATTCTATCAGGAGAATATGTATTGTTTATAGTTATTTTTACAGGATTTTCAACATCACCTATAGATGCACCCATGTAATAAATTCTTGAGTCTTCACTAACTTTCAGTTCTGAATGAGTTGTGAAATTGTCGATTGGTCCTGATATATTCGAAGCCCAATTTATATCACCTTTGACTTTTATTGGATAGACAGATCTGTAGTTAAAGAATTGATCGAAAAATTCTTGTGTTGGTTTTGCATTTACGTATAAGTTAAGATGTGGGGTTGTGTATATTTCTCCTACTTGACCATTAACAAATATAGGCATAACTCCTAGTTTTGCATTAAGTTTATTTAAATTAAGAGTATCATTATTTAGTAAAATATTACCGCTTTTCACACCGATTAACATTCGTTTTGGTTGATATACAAAACTAATATTATTAAGTGCTGTGAAAGCTTTTATATTGTTGTTTTTTATTTTTGCAGCAATATTTATTTTACCTTGAAGATTTTTGCAATCTGATAAAACTTTTGCTTGTTCAGGAGGAAGTATTTCTTGTATATGTTTGTCATTAATTAAATTCAGAGCTATTTGTTGAGCGTTGAATGTACCGTTAATAACTCTATTTGATTGATTAAATAAATTAGATATATTTAGATGTATGTAAAAAGGACTATTATTCACTGAGCCTCTAAGTGGCATTAATTTGAAGTTAGAATTGTCCAATTCATAGGAGGTATTGCTAATTACAATGTGTTTCCCTTTACCTTTATTTGAGTATATTTTTCCTTTTACGCTAACTTTATTTAAATCAATATCATCGATTGCACCACTATATTTTGCAGCAAAACTTGAGTGAATACTTGCGATATCTTCTATGTAAGGTATTTTAATTTTATTTGGAAGAAGTTGTAGAGCATCTTTTGTGATAAATTTATTTGATATGACTTTTATGTCAGCTTTGTTGTTATTAATGCCTCCGTTCACTGCTATTAATGACTGATTTAGCATTGAAGATATATTAAATTTAGTGTCCAAGTTCTCAAAATTTACAT
>CASECH010000070.1 GCA_949286405.1 uncultured bacterium | reverse complement strand
GCCTTTTCACCTACTGAAGGATCTCCACCAGCACCTAGACCAGCTGTTGATTTTGTTCCAAGTTGAATTCTATTTTTTGTTTGGCCATATTCCAAAACTTGTAAATCTGTATTCATTAACCAAAATTCAACACCAGACAAACCAGCTTTAATCATTCGGTTTACAGCGTTTCCACCGCCACCGCCTACACCGATAACTTTAATATTTGTAGGGTTTATAGGTGTTCTTTGAACTTGATTGTTGTTTGTTGATTCATCTTTTTTTGCAAAGATATCAGATACAAAATTTTCCACTATTTTTACCTCTTTTATATGTTTTTACTTCTTTTCGAGCCATCAATATTCATTTGTAAATGAATACAGTTAATAATATACTAACATACTATTTTAAATAGACAAAAAGTACAATAATTTATCATTAATTATGAACAAAAATTAAGATTAGTGTTACGTAAACAATCAAATATTAAATCTTAGCAGGAGAAATACCCCAATGAAGCTTGTTACGAAGGATTGAATAGAATTCAGAATCCTTCAACAATGCAAGTTTTGCATAATATTCAGACTTTGTAACAACCACTTCTCCGGAAAATTCTCTGAACTCTTGACCATCACTTGATACCATATATTTTATTGAGCTATCCTTTGCTGAAACTGATATTTTTTCAGTATCTGGAACAACAAGAGGTCTTGCAGTAAGAGTATGAGGACAAATCGGAACTATTACAAAAGCTCTCAAAGATGGTGTAAGAACTGGTCCTCCTGCAGACAGTCCATATGCAGTAGATCCTGTAGGTGTAGCAATAATTATACCATCTGCCAAATAATCACAAACATATTTATCATTAATTTTTAAAGAAAATCTTGATGTTCTGCCTGTGTAAGTTCCTTTTACTACAAAATCGTTCAGTGCGAGAAAGCCTTCACAATCCAGCATAATTCTGTCTTCAATAATAAAATCTTCAGAAAATATCTTATCAACCGACTCTTTTAAATTTTCTTTAGAAGATTGAGATAAAAAACCAAGACGACCCAAATTTATACCAAAAATCGGAGTTTTAAATTTTGCATAAAATCTTCCAGCCTTTAATATCGTACCATCACCACCAATTACAAATACGAAGTCAAAACCTTCATATAAGCAGTCAATATCCAATACAACAGGCTGTGCTCCCTTTTCAAGAAGTATTTTTTCAAGATTGTCTTTTACTTCAGCTGCATGCGGAATTGTATGATTGTAACATATTGCAAAATTTTTATATCTCATAACGCGTTAAATATAACATAATTAACAATTTTAAGCAAATAAAAAGAGGTAATTTCTTACCTCTTATATTAACTATTCTCTCTTCTCTTCCCTTATTTATCTAAACGGATAGACCTATTGTAGAGGACCTCTCCATAAAGAATCATTAAATTTATTTTGATTTACGTTCATATCAACAGACAAAGTAACATTTGATGGAGTGAATACAAATACTAAGTCACCAACTTTTTGTGGTTTTCCATCCAATGCATGAGCTGCACCACATACAAAATCAATTGTTCTTTGTGATTGTTCTTTATCTAAAAGATGTAAGTTCAAAACGATGGTCTTTCTGTTTCTTAAATGTTGAACAATTGTTGCAGCATCTTCAAATGAACGTGGTTCCATAACCATTACTTCATAACCTTTGAAATTAGGATGATTTACAACTTTTAATTCACTTGTTTTGTCGATTTTTGGTTGGTAATTATATTGAGGTTCAAGTGCTAAGTTGTCTTGAACTGGATAATCTTCTTCTATTTCTTGAGCCATTTCATCAAAAATTGTTTCTCTTGGTTCAAAACCTTTTACTAAAAAATCTACAACCGATCTGATTTTGTCTGCTACTACTGCCACCGTTTCTCCTCCGTTTATCTTACTTATTAAATAATTTTCTACCTATCCTTAACATCGTTGCACCTGATTGTGCTGCAATTTTATAATCTTGACTCATACCCATTGATATTTCAGTCAAATTACAATTAAATCTTTTTTCCAAAGCATCTCTTGTTAACACAACATCTTCAAAGAGTCTTTTAAGCTCATCGCTACTTGCACCTAAAGGCGCCATATTCATCAATCCAACAACCTTTATATTTGGAAGTTTGGATATTGGCTCAAAATTTTCAAACAATTCATCTTTTGAAAGGCCGAATTTTTGTTCTTCATTTGCATTATTCAATTGAAGAAAAATATTCTGAGTCTTGCCTGACTTACTTACTTCTTCTGATATAGCTTGTGCAAGTTTTAGTGAATCTACCGAATGAATATAATCAAAATATTCTATAACTTTCTTCACTTTATTAGTCTGGAGATGACCTATAAAATGAAATTTCGAATTTTCTCTTATACTTTGAGGAAGCTCTTGAATCTTCCTTATTGCATCCATAGCTCTTGATTCGCCAAAATTTCTTAATCCGGCATCATATGCCGCAATCATTGCGTCCGTATCAAAATACTTTGTAACTGCAATTATATGTGGTGTACAAGGTGCAATTTCTTCTTGTATTCGTAATAGATTTTCTTTAATTGTGTCTTGCATTAATCATCTTACCTCTACAAGAAAACTTACTCTTAAATTGAGTACATATTTAATTTTACTCTAACCTTCATGAGTAGACAACTATTTTATTTTTAGCCTGTTACCCCCTCCCTGATATCTCCTGAAAACCATGAGTGTGACATGATTTCAGACCTATTTAATATTTCTTAAATTTTGGTTACATTTGTTAATGTTGAGATTTTCAGGGCATGCCTTGATACTATTGTGAGCATGCTCATGAACTTCATTTTCAGAATAAACGATTAAATTTTAAATTTTATCCACTATTTATATGAATTTTTTAATTATAATTAAAGTAAAAAGGAGAATTTTTATGAATATAGTTTTATTAGAATCTTTAGGCATTTCAGATGACCTACTTGAAAAATATAAAAAAGACTTAATTAATAAAGGACATAATTTTAGTACATTTGAAAAAACAACAGATACAAAAAAGCTTATTGAGCAATCTAAAGATGCAGATATATTAATTATTGCCAATATGCCTTTAAAGGGAGAAGTAATAAAAGAATGCAAAAACTTAAAATTTATTGATATAGCATTCACCGGCGTAGACCATGTAGATGTAAAAACAGCGAAATCTATGGGAATAGACTTGAGCAATGCTTCAGGATATTCAAATACATCTGTTGCAGAACTTACTCTGTGTCTTATGCTTGCGTTACTAAGAAATGTTCCTCAAGTCGACAACAGAGCAAGAGAAGAGAAGACAAAAGACGGACTTGTTGGGTTTGAACTTAAAGGAAAGACTGTCGGAATTATTGGTACTGGAGCAATAGGTTCAGAGGTCGCAAGGTTATGTAATGCATTTGGTTGTAAAATTATTGCATACAATGGATTTTCAAACAAACAAGATACTGATTTAATCAAATATATGCCACTAAAAGAACTGCTCACACAATCAGACATCGTTACATTACATTGTCCAGCAACAGAACAATCAAAAAATTTAATAAACAAAGAAACAATTAAATATATGAAAAAGAGTGCAATC
>CASECH010000069.1 GCA_949286405.1 uncultured bacterium | reverse complement strand
CCGTTTACTTTTGATATTGGTATAGGTAAATCTTTTAAAGAAATGGTGTCGGAGATAAGTTTTATTTTGCCTTTCGCAAATATGTTTTTGTTGAATTTAATATCATTTACGTCTTTTACTTGTCCTGTAAGGTTAATAAACAAGTTCATAGCTCCACTACCGTTTTTTATTGGAGATATCATATTTTGAATATCTGCCAGCATTGGTGAGGTTTTTATGATTTTTAACATGTTAGACAAATTTTGACCGTTCGCAGTTACTTTAAAATCAAGATTTCCTTGTAAAGAACATGTACCTTCTACGTTAACAGGTTTTCCGTATAATTTGGCTGATTTTGTGCTAAATTTTGTATTTTGATTGTCAAATGTTAGTAATCCGCTACCGTTTGTAATTGTCATATTTTTGATATCAATGAATGATACGGTAGCGTCTGAAAAATGGAATTTCCCCCAACCGTGTGGATTTTTCCTTGTACCAATTACGTGTAAATCAATCCCGCCTTTACCTTTTATATCCATTACAGGTACAGGACCAATATCAAAATGTAAGATATCATGTAATGGATTAAGTACAATTTGTGCAGTTTTCAGATCCACATTGTCAGTACTTGTGATATGTAAATCTGCATATTTATCATTATATAAATTGATTGGTCCCTTTACATAAACATTTTGATTTTCTGCTGTTGGAACATTTACATCAAGTACAAGTTTTTGTCCGTTAAATATAATTTTAATTGTTGCTTTTTTTGCGTTTGGTATCGGTTTTAATAGGTATCCGTTGGATACTAATACTTCTCCTAAAATATCTGGTTTGTCAGCTTTCCCTTTTATTTCAATATTTCCTATTAAATCACCCCAAAAACCTGTTTCTTTAAGTAGTTTCAGGTTAATATCAGGAGATAAATTTTTTTCTCCCGGTAGTAGTGGTAGTATATTTTCGATTTTACTAGGGTGAATTGATACTTTAAGTGCTAAGTTTGGTATTTTAGCATTTAGTTTTGACACTTTTCCGAATACAGAAGTATTGATACCGTTTGTGCTGATAGATAAATTGTTTATGTTAATTTCATTTTTTTTACTTGTAACATTTGATTTAATTGTTAATTTATCTTTTGCATAGACAGAGGAATTTAAGTCTTTTTGATACACTCCTAAATTGTTTATTGTAAGAATAGATTGTATATTTTTTTGCTTAGAAGATTCTTCCTCAACAGTTTTAGTTGTCATATTTATGAGACCTGATAAATTTGTGATTTTACCTTTCGTGAGATAGTTCGCGTAAACAGAAAAATCCGCAAGATTAAGGTCTATTATATGGCCTGAAATATAAGGATCATTTTCTAGGATGTTGCTAATAGGAAGGCTTACATCAATATCAGTTTTAATATATGAAGCTTGTTTGCCAACATAGAGATTTGCAAGTGTTGATAGTGTAATATGCTTATCTGCTTTGAATTCATCAACACATAGATATTCTCCGTTTAAATTTATTAACTTTTTTTGTATTTCATCATTGAGGTGTATGTTGTAATTCCCAACTTTTACCTTAGCTTTATCTAATTGCAGTGGGATATTTATTTTTTCTTGTTTTATCGGGTATTGACCTAATTTTAATTGTTTGTTTGTGTCAAAAACTAAATTTGCATTAATATTTTCTGCAGAAAAAATTCCTATATCGATATGTTTTAAAATTAATGGTAAAAGATTAATTTCAAGAGTTGGTTTTTCCACATCTAAAGCTTTAGAGTTATCGTTATTTAGAATACTAAAATTGCTTGCACACACCCATATTGAAGGAGTTAATCCCATTTTTAAAGATGGATTTTCAATCGATACTTTGTATCCGCTTTCTTTAAAAATAGTATTTTCTATGAAGGTTTTATGAGCAGGCAGGTTTACTGCAGCAGGGATACCCCAGTAATATAGACCATATAGGCACACCAAAGCTGCAGCTGCAAAAAAACTTTTTCTTGTTTTTTTTAGTTCTGATGTCTCTTTTATATTTTTATCTTTTTTATCAGCGTTGTTAATAGGATTCCCCTCTGTAAGAATAATATGCCTGCTTTCATTACAATACTTAAATATTATATTACTAATGTAGTTTTTTGCAAAATTTTCTTATAAATTTTCGCACTTAACTACTGATATTCTAACAAAAAAGTCCCATTGAATAAATGGGACTTTTTGATGATTTTTATTTTAGAATTCTTCACAAAGAACTTGGAAGTAGCCTTGCGGGTGGTGGCAGTTTGGACATTTTTCTGGGGCTGATTTGCTTTTATGGATATAGCCGCACTTTCGACATAGCCAATCTACTTCTTTATCTTTATTAAATAAAGTTTTATTTTTCAGTTCTTCCAGTAGTTTTTGATATCTTTTTTCATGATGCATTTCAATAGTTCTAATGTAGTGAAAAGTATCTGCAATTTCTTCAAACCCCTCTTTTTTGGCAGTTTCTTCACCATTTAGGTAAAGAATTTCCCATTCTTCATGTTCTCCATTTGCAGCATTTTCAAGGTTTTCTGCTGTTGAGCCTTTGAAGAATGGGTATAGAGCATCTACCTGATGTTTTCCGTTTGGGATGTATTCATAGAATAATTTTGCGTGTTCTCGTTCATTTTCTGCTGTTTCAAGAAAAATTGCTGCTATTTGTTCATAGCCTTCTTTTTTGGCAATTTTTGAATACATTGTATATTTATTTCTTGCTTGGGATTCTCCTGCGAAAGCATTTATTACGTTTTGTAGAGTTTTACTTTTTTCTAGTTTTTCTTTATCTAACATAGAACCTCCTTTTTAGAGGATTTTAATTTTTTGCTAAAAATATTGCAATTGTTATACAAGATTAGTCCTATTGGTTACATAATTTTTGAAAAACAATTCTTTTTGGGGATTAGACAGCTTAAAATTTTTCACATAATAAAAATGTAAAAGAAAAGGAATTATAATAGTGAATTTATTTAGTTTTACCAAAAAATTAGCAGAAAAGATTTGTTTGTATGACGATATCTATCGTGATACATTTTCAGGAATCAAAATGATTAACCCTTTTGCAAGTGGTAATGTACAACCTCTAAACGTTACAGTTATTTGGGTAGATAGAGATTGTGAAAAGGATTAATATATTCTTTCGCCTGTATCAGCGTTGAAGAAGTACATATCTGATGGATTAATGCTTAGCTCGAGAGTTTTTCCAAGATTGTATTCAGATGGGAGTTTTGCACTGCATTTGCTCTTACCGATATTAAAGTATGCTATTTTTTCACTTCCTAACAACTCTGTAATCTCTACATTAACAGTCATTTTTATTAAATTATCAGATGAACTTTCTCCATAATTAATCATCTTCTCTGGTCTTATCCCAATTATAGAATTTTTAGGAGCATCAAAAGGTATGTTTTCACAAGATATGAAATTCATTTGTGGAGATCCGACAAAACCTGCAACGAAAGTATTTGCAGGGTTGTTGTAGATTTCTTCAGGAGTATCTACTTGCTGAATTATACCTTTGTCCAACACAACAATTCTATCACCCATAGTTAAGGCTTCAGTTTGGTCGTGGGTTACATATATGAATGTCGTTTGAAGTTTTTCGTGCAATTTTTTTATTTCTGAACGCATTTGTACACGAAGTTTTGCATCCAAATTTGATAGTGGCTCATCCATTAAGAAAACCTTTGGATTTCTAACAATAGCTCTACCTAGTGCTACTCTTTGCCTTTGACCTCCTGATAGTTGTTTGGGTTTTCTGTCTAAATACGGCCCTAAATCAAGAATTTCAGCAGCCTCTTGAACTTTTTTCTCAATCGTTGTTTTGTCAATTTTTCTCATTTTTAGTCCAAATGCAATATTTTCTCTTACTGTCATATGCGGATATAGAGCATAACTTTGGAATACAAAGGCAATATCTCTATCTTTTGGATGCACATCATTAACTTTTTTATCGCCAATGAAAATTTCTCCATCGGATATATCTTCCAGTCCCGCAATCATTCTGAGTAATGTAGATTTCCCACAACCTGAAGCTCCTACAAGCACGATAAACTCTTTATCTTTTATTTCTAAGCTTATATTATCAATTACTTTATTCTTGTTCTCATATACTTTAGTTACATTTTTTAGAATTACGTTACTCATTAGTGTTTTCGTTTTCCTTTTCCACTGGTAATATAATGTTGAAAGTACTTCCTTTCATCACTTCTGATTCTACCCATATTGAACCTTTTAATTGTTTTACAATCAAAGCTGATGTTCCCAATATTATTGAACGATTTAACATTTTTTTGCTGTTTTTTCCTAATTGTAAATAAGGTTCAAAGATTCCCTCAATTTCTGATTCTGCAAGTCCCATACCAGTGTGGGATACAGATATTTTTATATGTGAATTGGATTTAAGTTTTTCAATATTTTTATGAGTTACCTCATCAGGTTTAATAGTTGATATATTTATTACTATGCTAGCGGTTTCTGTTTGTTTTAGAATTACTTCAATAACATTTCCTAATGCGGTTTTAATCGCTTCTTCGTCTGAGTATATTGCTCTTTTATTTAAGTTTTCAGTGCAAATTTGGACTTCCAAATTCTTTTGTTGAATAAATTCTTCATTATTTCTAATTATATTTTGTATGGTATTTACAATATCAAATGTTTGATAATTATACTTGTATATGGCTGATTCTGCTTGAGAAAAGTCAAAAAATTTCTCTAAAAAATATAGTAACTCATTTGAATTTTTGTTTATAATTTTAATATATTTATTTTGCTTGTCATTAATTTCCCCGCCAAGACCATCCAAAAGTGCCTGAGAAAAACCTATAATCGACTGTACCGGAGATTTGAAATCATTTGATAATTTTAGTAACATTAAATTTTTATTTTTGTTTAATTTCCCTTTCTGTTCAGCATCTGTAAGAATATTTGTCATTGCAGTAATATCTCTTACAGTTATGAAATATTGTTCTCCAAGCTTTTTTGCATTCAATTCAATATAAATTTCACTATTATCACCGACAAAAGCTCCTGTTATAATTGCAGCTTTTTTTGAAGACGATTTACTTGCAGAAAGCATTCCATCAGGTACCAAATCATTAAACAAACAACCGTTGATAGCTCTTTTGTCTATTTCAAAAATATACGAAGCTTTATCGTTTGCCCAGACTATTTTCCCGTCACTGTCAACTACAAAAACGGCATCCGGAAGATTAGTGAGTACCTCTTTAGGATTGATATTCATGAATAAATTAGCAAAATTCATTATTGCAATACTTCCTTTTATGTTATATAATTTATATAATATGTTATATATTTTGTATCAAATAATACACTATGAATATAACATAAAAAGTTAGGAATAAAAAATTATATATTAAATTTTGTAATTTTTTTTTACCAAACTAGCAAAAAAATTTTTGTTTGTGTTTTAAAGCATAAAACGAGAATATTAGATGAAAGTTATAGCGTGTGCTATGGCAATGAAAGAAAAGAGGATGTGACTATGATGAACGATATTCCTAAGAATGGAGCAGGTTCCATACCACAAAAATCACAAAAAATTGAACAGACAAAAAATTCTGAGCTTATATCAGAAGCATCTCAAACTGTTCAAGAAAACACTACCCCGCAAAATACTCCTAAGGATTTGCCTAGTGTTGATTCTTTAGGGCGTTCTCTTGTATCGACAGATAATATTGAGAATGATTTGAAATTTTTGCAAGAAAATCCGAAAGCTGCAGCAGCTGCGTTAGATTATTTTGATCAAGCTTATGCTATACTGAAAAAGTCTGGTCATGAAAATCCTTATGAAGAATCTTGTGCTCAAATGGGTGCTTGTGCTAAGGAATTTTCAAAATAGTTGTGTTTTAGGAGTATAATCTTTTGATTTACTCCTTTGAGGAGTGTAGATTTTTTATATATTGTAAAAGCCCTTCGATGCCTAGTTTGTAACTTTCATATTCAAAACCTGATATTTGCCCTATGCATACAGGTGCAATGTATGATTTGTGGCGAAACTCTTCTCTTTTATAAATATTTGTGATATGTACTTCTACTGTTGGAATTTCTACTGCAGAGATTGCATCTCTTATAGCAATGCTTGTATGCGTATACGCTCCTGCATTGATGACAATTCCGTCGAAGATGTTTTTTGCACTATGAATCTTTTCAACAATTTCACCTTCAAAATTGCTTTGAAAAGTTTCAATATCTATGCCAAGTTCAAAAGAATATGCATATAAATTTTTTTCCAAATCTTGTAATGTCATGGAACCATACTTTTCAGGCTCCCGTAATCCAAGCATATTCATATTAACGCCATTAATTACTAAAATTTTCATAATTTTCTCCAACCACTATTATATTATAAAATCAAGGAATTGTAAATTTTTATTAATTTTTTGGATTCTCATGTAACAAAAAAAACATGCTTGGCATATCATGCATGTACAACTATCCCCAAATCTCCTCCCAAGATTATTGTTCAAGCTGTACAAAAGGTACAGCTTCTTTTTTTGTATTCTTGACTTATTCACAAAAATGACTAAAATATATAGTATAAATATACGTTTTTGATTTTAATAGGATTGTAGGTATTAATGAGATTAGTGGAAAAATTAAAAGAGTATGAAAATCAGTACATGTTCATAAAATGGGCTACTGGTGGAGAATACGGTAAACTTATTTATGCTGGAGATGATTTTATTGAATTCAATATCATAGATGTAGATACCATGGAGTATTCTGAGACAGTACTAATTCACAGTCCTTTAATTTTGGAAGTAGCTATTGGCGGACCTGATGTGCAAAGAATCATCGCTGAGGTTTCATCAAAGCTGCCTATGGAATAGAGCTTTTTATTTTATATATTAAAACTTTTTCTTGCACCCTCTTCATGGTAGAAACCGCCTCCGCAAATCGTTTCTACGACTTTGAGTACAAATTCTCTTGGTGCATCAACTTGATTTAGATAAAACTCTCTATTTGGAAGGTGTCTTATTTTCATTATAGAATTTTGGCTTGTTTCAGGTGGAATAAATAGTGATGCGACTTCATTATCAAGAAGTTTTACCATTTCTTCATCATGATCGGTAACACCTTTCATAAGTTCATAGTAATTACCTTTAATAGCCATTATACGACTAGAAAAAAGATGTTGACCGTCTTCTCTGTAAAGGGCTTGCGGTTGGTAGTTGCATCTTGTGGTAAAGCTCATTTTATGCCAAAGAATATTTACTATAACAACTGATTTCTGAGGGTCAGTATCAACATATATATTTTGAGTTGTAACACCTCTTGATGAAAAAGCTTCTTTTAGTGTTTCAACAACTGCTTGTAGGTTATCTATCATTCTTGTAAATATTTCATTGGTATTCACATTTGCATGCTGGTAGTCAAGGAATTGCTTGTACATATGCGTAGATACAAGCCCTACTCTTTCTTGAATTAGTGCAGATTTTCTTGCAGATGTTTCAGAATTATCAAAGCTTTCATAGTTATTTAACAATTTTTACCGCCTTTTATATCCACATGAAATAATAAACATGTTTTTATGTAAAGATTATATGTTTTTTTTTTACAAAAGGGAATACTAGAAAGGTAGTATTTAGTTTAAATCTTTTTGGCAACTATAATAACAGGGGTGTATGTGAGTGTAATTTCAGGGTATTTAGCTTTATAGTTTTGACAAAATTCTTTTACTTCTTTGAAGGTGAGAGGTTTGTTAGAAAGTGCATTAACTCCGGTGTTTTTTATGTGGGCCAACAACTCCAGAGGATTTGAAAATTTTAGTATATTTTTGTATTCTGATATATGAATTATTTCAAAATTATCTTTCAAATCTTCTACGATTTGATTTTTGGTTTTATATTCCAGTGAAATCCCTGTTAATTCTTTTATTTCTTTGAAATTATCTTGCGTAAATGTTGAAAAAGCAATTATTCCATCTTTATCAAGTAATGAGCTGTAATATTTGCTTGTCTTTTTTAAATCTTTAAACCATTGAAATACTGCATTAGAAATAATTAGGTTTAATTTTTTATTTAATTTAATCTTTTGAGCATCCCCTTGAATGAATTCATATTTATCTAAAATTTTGTCAAGGTAGTATTTCGATTTTGGAATAAGGTCATTTGCATAATATTCTTCGAACTTAATATTTTTAGAAATTTGTTTTGAGAGCAAGCCTGTTCCGCTGCCGATTTCAAGGATTTTATCATAATTTATTCCAATTTTACTTACTTCTTCGACCAATTTTTTAGCTAGTTCTTTTTGTATAATTGCATTAGAATTGTATTTGTCAAAGCTTTTTTCAAATTGTTTTTTTACTTTTTTAGGGTCTATAAACATAGTAATTCATTCCAGCTTTCAAAATTATAGTATGGAAAATGTCCACTTTCAACAATTGTGTATTCATTGTATCGTTGCCAGAAATTTATTTGATTTTTAGTCGGGATAATTTTGTCATTACTGCTAATTATTGCTTTATCAAAATATTTTGAGTACTGAATATTTTCGCTTTTTATGAGTTTGTACAAGCTATTTAACTCTGATACTCTATTATCAATATCTCTTTGTACAGGAGTTTTTTCATAACGTTCAAACTCTTCTTTATTTGCAAAAATATTTTCATAAAATTTCTTTTCAAGTCCAGTTTTAGCGTGTTTAAGTGTTAGTAAAAACGGTTTTAGAGGGATTCCGTATTCATCGTTTACAGGTAATACAGTACCATTTATTGCCAATTTTTTCTTAAAATCAGGTAAATTATCTTTCAATAAATATGCAACAAAGACTCCCATAGACCAAGCAAGAAGATATGATTCTTGATAATTTGGGATTTGTATCGGCAACTCTATATCATTGTAATCGTATAACATTAAAACATCATAATCATATGATTTTAGATATTGAAACGGTGTTGTATCAAAGCTCCATCCTGCAAAAAATACAAGCAATTTTTTGTTATTTTCTTTACAAAGCCATTTGTATTGCATATTTCTAAATTCTCCAATTATTTAGTTAAATTTGATTTATTAATGTATGGACTTATTATTTTTATAAGTTTTTCGATATCATTAAATTCTATCTCTGTTGTCAAAGATAAACGAAGTCTTGATGTTCCCTCAGGAACGGTTGGAGGTCTTATAGGAAGCGTAAAATACCCATTATGAAATAGCACATTGCATAAATCAACAGTATCTTTGTTGGATCCAATGATTACAGGTATAATATGACTTTGGCTTCCAAGTTTTTGCCCTAGCTCAAGCATTTTTTGACGCTTTTCATAAGTCTTTGGAAGTTCATTTTCTATAATCCATTTTGAAAAAGCTATATTTATAGGTGGTAAAGCTGTAGAAAAAATAAATGAACGTGCTTTGTTAATAAGGTACTCAATAAGAATTTTATTTCCTGTAACAAAAGCTCCCATAGAGCCTATTGCTTTTCCAAAAGTTCCTATTATTAAATCAACTTTGTCTATTAGATTTAGCTTTTCACAAACTCCTAGTCCTTTAGATCCAAAAACTCCAAAAGCATGAGCTTCATCAAGTATCAATATACAGTTATATTTTTCTTTAAGTTCAACAAGTTTTTCGATATCTGCAATATCTCCATCCATGCTGAATACACTTTCTGAAACAATAAAAGCATTTTTAAAGTTATTCCTTTCTCTCTTAATTAATCTTTCAAGGCTGTCCATATCATTATGTTGGTATCTGAAAAATTTACCTTGAGAAAGTTTCATCCCATCTATAATGCTGGCATGATTTAATTTGTCGGAAAAAATCACGTCTCCCTTATCTGCTAAAGAACTGTTTATGCCTACATTTGCATGGTATCCGCTGTTAAAAATCAATGTTTTTTCTTTATTAAATAAATGAGAAATTAATTGTTCAAGTTCATTGTAAATGGGTAAAGTTCCTGTGAGAAGCCTTGCAGAAGCACTTCCAAAACTATATATTTCTTTCGCGTTATTTAAAAAGTTCTTGCTTATAGATTCGTTATCCGCAAAACCTAGGTAATTATTTGATGATAAGTTTAATAATTTTTTTTCATCAATATAAATATATTTTTTATCTTTTTTGTCAAATTCTTTTATGACTCTATAATGAGAGTTATTATTAAGTTTATCTAATGTGTTTTTTAAAGTTTCATACATACAATAAATTTATGACAAAAAAGTTGTAAAGTCTATTGCGGGTTGTAAAAAAAATGTTATAATAAGTATGTGAGTTTTTTAGTTTCGGAGTTAAAGAAGAATAGTGCATTCACATTAGCGGAAGTCCTTATTACTCTTGGAATTATCGGTGTTGTGGCTGCTATGACATTACCTTCTTTAAATCAAAAATTGGCTGATCAAAAAAATATGTCGACTCTAAAAAAAGCATATTCAGTTTTGCAACAAGCAACAAACCTTGCTATTTCTGAACATGAAGGTCCTGAATATTGGGGAATGGTT
>CASECH010000068.1 GCA_949286405.1 uncultured bacterium | reverse complement strand
CTTGCAATGTCTAATGAAGAAATGGCAAATGATATGATTACTCTAAATCACACAAATATAGAACAATCCACCCTCAAACTATATAAATCAATAGGCGAGTTAACTCACGGTGATTACCAAAAGACAATTACAGAACTGAAGAATATCCGTTCAAAAATGTTTCAATAATCATTTTTTCTTGCAACTTGTTTTGCTGTACCAATCTAAGTCATTACAATGAAAATAATCCATATTTTTGTTAATAATCGCCCAACCGGCACAAATTTCACCTCTAGATAGGTTTAAACAACTATCTTTAAAACGTTCATAGTTAGCTCCATCAGTAGGTAATCCAATAGGTCTTACTCCATCTTTAAAAATCTTGAACATAAACAAATCTTTACCCTTTTTGTTTGGGAGCTTCGGACCAGTTATATCGATATACATATACCCACAATTATTATAATACGCAGATGCTGAAAAATCTGTCACTGTAGTCTTACACCAATTATTTAAATAATTATCTCCTGGTTGAGCATTAAGAGTAAAAGCTATACCATCATTAATTAAAATTCCCTTATAATCGTCAAATCCCCACCAAGCATTATTATATTCTTTTGAAAAACATTTTCCATCATAGGTGTTACAAATTCTCACAACATTAAGATATTTTTGAACTATTTCACTCATTTTTTTAGAACATTCAGTCCTATTAATAGGTCTCTCACACCAATTATCAACTGTTCCATAATCTGCTATAGCTGCGGTGAATGCTTGTGTAATAGTAGAATATGCTTTTTGCAATTTTACAATATACTCTCGCTCTTTGTAATTAGATATTACTGATGGCAAAGTGAGTGCTGCAACGACTCCAATTACTCCTAAAGTAATCAAAACTTCTGCTAAAGTAAATCCGTTTTTATTTAAAACTTTGTGATTTTGTATATCACTAGTATAACATTTTTTCTTGTTTTTACAAGAAGGCAAAATACCGCGAAATAAGCTTAGATCGTCGCCACCCCCCAGAGTTGTTCGTATATTTTTAACATAATAATGCCTCCTTTTTCATATTCCAACATATTTAGTATAATGGATTTTTTTATACTACACAATAGTTTTAGTTAAAATAGCTGAAGCTATTTTTTAAATGCTTCAGCTATTGATTTATTGTAATCAGGTCTTAAAATACCTTTTTCGGTAATAATACCTGTAATAAGCTCATGCGGAGTTACGTCAAATCCCGGATTAATAACTTTTACATCAGGTGCACAAATTATTTTACCGTTAATATGTGTAACTTCTTCGTGAGAACGTTCTTCTATAACAATTTCATCACCAGTTTTTATGCTTGTATCAATTGTAGATAGAGGTGCTGCAACATAGAATGGAACGTTATGGTATTTAGCAGCTATTGCTACTGTATAAGTACCGATTTTATTTGCAGTATCTCCATTAGCAGCAATTCTGTCTGCACCGACAACAACCATATCAATCATTCCTTTTTTCATGAAATATGAACACATTCCATCAGTAATAAGTGTAGTAGGAATTCCATCCATAGTTAACTCAAGAGTAGTAATTCTTGCCCCTTGTTGACGAGGTCTTGTTTCATCGGCAAAAACTTGCACTGTAGGGTCATTTGCAAATGCAGAACGTACAACTCCCAAAGCTGTTCCATATCCAACTGTAGCTAAAGCTCCAGCATTACAGTGGGTCAAAATAGTAGCACCTTTTGGAACAACCTCTGCTCCATAATCTCCAATTTTTTTGTTAATTTCGATATCTTCATTTTCCAACTTGATACCGTTTTGCTTTAATTCTTCAACAATACCTGGAATATCTGATTTTGAATTTTTAATAACTTCTTTTTGTTTTTCAACAGCCCACATCAAATTTACCGCAGTTGGACGTGATGTTGCCATATAATCTGCTTTTTCTAACAATTTAGAAACAAACTCATCTCTTGAAAGATTTTCTTTTACAAGTTCTTGAGCATACAAAACAACACCATGAGCACCAGCTACACCAATTGCAGGAGCTCCTCTTACAATCATTGTTCTTATTGCATCAAACATCTCCTGACCTGTTTTTATATTAACATATTCAAAATGCTCAGGTAATATAGTTTGATCTACCATTTTTGAGTATGTATCAACCCATTCTATTGTTTTAATTTTTGAATGAAATTCTGCCATTTCCTTTTTTCCTTATCTATAATCTAAATTCATCATCAACATTGTTATCAAATACTTGGTTACTAAAATTCTGACCAGATAACTCGTTTTTTTTCAAATTATTATACAAATCAATTCCATAAAAAGTCAAAAAAGCTGTAAAAGCGTTAATTACAGAAGAAAGTATTGCCACAAAAGCCGTCAACATAATTATGACACCAAAGCTTCCAACACTCATCATCAATGAAATTCCATACAAAGAATACAACTTGAAAACTTTTGCAAGTATTGCAACACAAGGCAAGTATATAATTGCAAAAGCAATGAACGAAACAAAGCCAATTAAAGCTCCTAAAGACACACTTTCTTTTACAGAAAGTCTATCTAATAATTCACAATGAACCATAATTAGTATTACTATCGCCGAAGAAAGGCACATCAAAGTAAGAAAAGAAATATTCCCAATAATCGGAATTAAAGTAATTATACCTAACAAAGCTCCTAAAATGGAACTTAGAATTCCTACTTGTCTTAATAATGTTAAATTCATCACATCTCCATTTTTTTACTATCTTATCACAGCTGAACGTGTATGACAAATCGCAATAGCAATAGAGTCGACAGTATCATCAAGTTTTGGAAGTCTTTCAACTCCCAAAGAATACTTCACCATCTGCTCAACTTCTTTTTTATCAGCACGCCCATAACCTGTTAAGACCATCTTGACTTCCATAGGAGTGTATTCATAAATAGGTATCTTAAATTTTTCCAAAACAGTCAGAATAACTCCCCTAGCATGTGCAACAGGCATAACAGTCGTTTGGTTTCTGAAAAAGAACAACTTCTCAATAGATGCACAATCAGGCTTGTATTTTTCCACCAAAGTTGTCATATCATCATATATTTCCAAAAGTCTTTCAGATTCTCTATCATCTTTTGAAGTTCTTATTGCTCCAGAATGCAACAGCTCTATGTTCTCACCATCAAAATCGAGAACACTATAACCTACAATAGCCATGCCCGGATCAATGCCTAAAATTTTCATACCCCCATTATACCAGTAACAGAGCAAGTTTACAAACACTTGCTAAAAAAAAAATCTCATGATATATTGATGTCGAGGAAATATCTCTCTTCTCAAACAATTTAAAATTAGGGTATGGAAATATGAAAAGTTCAACTATTAGAAGATCAAATTTATCTAAGGAAAAAATGGCAGTATTAGAAGCACTTTCTAAATATAGACAAGACTCTTATGATAGCTCACCAAGTGTATATGTAAGACCAAACAAAGAAAAAGAACTTGATGTTCTATGGCAAAATTTTAAGATTAATCAAAAACAAGAAAAATCCCCAAGTGTATATCTGGCAACAGGTTTCATTGCGGGAGCAATAGTTATGCTGGTACTAACGGTACTAATCAGTTTTTCTGCAAAAGGAATTGAAAACATCCAATCTAATGTTGCTAATTCTGCACCAAAAGTTAAAAATGAAAAACTTAATTTGAGTTTTATTCCTTCCTCAACAGAACAACCTGCAGAAGAAACAACTGCTAATGAAGT
>CASECH010000067.1 GCA_949286405.1 uncultured bacterium | reverse complement strand
TAGATGTCAATGGCATGAAAGGTCCAAATAAATGGGGACATGATATATTCTCGTTTGAAACAAGAGCGAATATTGATACACCATTAAGAATTACTCAAGGAAGGTGTATGGCTGCAGAGAAAGGTGGAGTGACAACAGAAGTGATGTTATCAGAGATTTATAAGTAAAACAAGAGGTCAATGACCTCTTTTATTTTATAATTTTTAATTCAAAATTCTTGAATATATTTCGTTGATGTTTTTTAAAAATTCTTGTTTATTAAAGATTTCATCAATTTCTACAGGTGATATTAATTTTGTAACAGCTTTATCGTTGAGTAAATTTATCCTAAAATCGCCATCATTTTCAAAGGCATCAAGTGCATTACGTTGTACAATTCGATAAGCTTCTTCTCTTGTTAAACCTTTTTCAACAAGTGTCAAAAGAACTTTTTGTGAAAAAACAATGCCTCCGAATTTATCTGTATTTTTCAACATATTTTTTTCATGTACAACCAGATTTTTAACGACTCCATTAAATCTATTCAACATAAAATCTACAAGAGTAAGGCTGTCAGGAAATATTATACGCTCAGCCGAGCTGTGTGAGATATCTCTTTCATGCCAAAGTGGAATGTTTTCTAACGCTACTATAGAATTTGCTCTTACTACTCTTGCAAGTCCGCATAAATTTTCTGACAATACAGGATTTTTTTTGTGTGGCATAGCAGAAGATCCTTTTTGATTTTTGCCAAATCCTTCTTCTACCTCAAGTACTTCTGTACGTTGCAAATGTCTTATTTCAGTTGCAAATTGTTCTATTACACTGGCGATTAAAGCAAGTGATTGCATAAAGTATGCGTGATAATCTCTTGCTATTATTTGAGTAGATATTCTTGCAGGTTTTAGATTAAGGTGTTTGCAAGTAACTTTTTCAACTTCAGGAGAAATATTGCTGTAAGTTCCTACAGGGCCTGATATTTGTCCTACTCTGATTTGTTCCAGTGCGTGTATGAAATTAGCTCTTTGACGTTCAAGAATATCAATCCAACTGCAAATCTTTATTCCAAATGTCATAACTTCTGCATGAATTCCATGAGAACGTCCGATGCAAATTGTATCTCTATGCTTGTTTGCCAAATCCTTTAAAGATTGAATTGTCTCGTCTAAATCTTCAATGATTATTTTCCCGCTGTCTTGAATTTGTAGTGCAAAAGCTGTATCAATTACGTCAGAGCTTGTCATTCCGACATGCATATACCTGGCAAGTTCTCCAAGACTTTCGTTTACACAAGTCAAAAAAGCAATAACATCATGACGTACTTCTTTTTCAATTTCATCAATTCTTTCGATATTGAATTTCGCTTTTTGTCTTAGTTGTGCAATATCTTCTTTAGGAAATTCTCCAAGTTCTGCGTAGGCTTCTGCAACAGCGATTTCTACATTCAAATAATATTGGAACTTAGATTCTAAATCCCATATTTTTTTCATTTCTTTTCGAGAGTATCTTTCAATCATAGTTACATTTTAGCATAAAATTACATAATAAATATTATCTACAAATATATTTTATTAAAATAATAATGTCCTACGCGGACAGCGGGAACTTTGTATGGACAAAGTTCCACAAAACCAGCGGCACGCTCCATTCATTAATAATTATTTAATCTCAGCACGAAGGCGTGTAAACTCGTTTCACTCAAACAATACACGCCCTGGATAGTTACTTCGATTATAATTATTATTCATTCCGCTATCGCCGCAACTTTAAAACTTTCGGCAATTAGCGTAGTGAACAATCAATGTTTGCGAAACAATGACAAGATGAGCATTGTTTGAGCAATAGCGAGTTTGCTCATCTTTAGTTGAGCAATTACAATTGATTAGTGAACGAAGTGACTGCCGAGAGTTTCTTTGTGGTACTTTCTTGTTGGCACAAGAAAGTACCAATAGATTTATGCAAGCTTAAGAGATATTGATAATATTTATATTGCAATAAAACTTTACATAAAAGGCAATTATTTAGGGAATAAATACTTTATATATATAGAGAGTATAAAATAGGGATTGTTATGACTAAGATTAGCAATATTTCAAGAGAACAATTTGAAGGAAATAAGGAACTTAAGGCAACTTATGGCTCTTATGAAAACTATTTAACTGCTCAAATGAAACAATTAAAGCAGCAGTCAATACATACTTTGGCTAAAAATCAGCCATCTTATATGTCTAATCCCGCAGAAAATTTTTTCAATATGCGAATGGAAGCATATGATAAACATTTAGCTCAATCTGAAGCTTTAATTGCTAATTACAAACAATTAGAAGCTGAATATGAGGCTTTGTTAAAACAACAACATTCTCTTAATAGCAGTTTAATGTCCAAATATCAGGTTTCAAATAAGGGTGATTTACTAACATCTATGGCTGATAAAAACTCTTTGTATGATCAAGGTCTATACAACAAGACTTCAAGTTCTGTAAATGAGGCTTATTCAAAATTTATTGCAGCGTTGCAAACTGCTAATTATCAAACTCATAGATTAGTTTAAAAACCTTAACATATTTGAAATTTCATGCTTGCAATTTTTTCTTTATCATATTATCATGCAACTTGTAGAGTGCTTACGCCAATAATCACTCAACAAGAAAAGGAAAATTAATATGAATTTAAAAAACAAACAAGAAATCATTAAAGCTTACGGTAAAAACGAAAAAGACACTGGTTCTACAGCTGTTCAAGTTGCTATGATGAGCCAAAAAATTTCTGAACTTACTGAACACTTAAAATCAAATAAAAAAGATTTCGCTACAAAAAGAGGTCTTTTGATGATGGTAGGTAAAAGAAAAAGATTACTTGCT
>CASECH010000066.1 GCA_949286405.1 uncultured bacterium | reverse complement strand
GGCATACCTGATTTCGCACCATCTGCCAAAATTTCCATCTCTTCTCTATTTTGAAGATTTTGCATTAGAAAGTCATTTTGAGCTTCCAGCTCTGCCTTTTCTTTTGTTGCTTGATTCAATAAAACATGCTGTGCTACAGCTAAATTACTAATTTCTCTAAGGCGAGCACGTGACAACCCTATTTGCTTTTCTTTCATTTGGTTATAATTCTGAATATAAGCAGCAGTCTTGTCACTATTACCTTTCACTGAATTGTATACACCGCCTAATAATAATGCAGCAGGAGACCAATCTAAAGCAATTGCTCCAATTGATTTTAACCATTCAGGAGATTTTTCTCCAAGCTTATTATAAGAATGCTTTGCAACATCGACAACATTACTATTATTTATGCTTTTTGCAATCTTTCCAACTTTATTTCCAAGCTTTGCAGTAAACTTCGGACTAAACAATTTACCAACTCTAACGATACCATAAGGTAAAGCAGTTAACATTGCAATACCTACTGCAAGTGTTCCCATAAATGAAAGTGTCGGATGTTGAGAATCAAATTTTCTTACATCCTTTGATTTTTCTGCTGCTTTCTTCCTACCTATACCAAGTAAATCAATAGCAGCTAATGCAGTTGTCAAAAATGCAGCAGTCTTAAGACCTTTAGCCATTCTACCTGCAACACCTGAAATCTGCTTAGAAAAAAGTGTGGTTTTTGAAGAATCAGACAACAAAGCTGTTGCAACACCTGAAGCAATAGGAGCTGAATATAACAATGTATTAGTTACCTTTCTATTCCTTTTATCATCAACCTGCTCAGATGCTCTTTCAAATGCTTTTCTGCGAATTGCCCTATCATCAAGCATAATAACTGAATCAATTCTATCACGGCGACCTTCAAAGTTTCTATTGGCAACTGATTGAACATTCATACACACACCTACACTTTCTGATTCGATTATACAGTATTAAAACAAAAAAGTAAATTTTTTTGCTATTTGAAATAGTTTTTATTAAGTTTGTTTACAATTGACTATATTTCTTATATCATACAGAAATGAGAAAATTTTACATTCACACCATGGGGTGCAAATCAAATCAATTTGAAAGTTTCATTATAGAAGAAAACTTGGTAAATAATGGACTAGAAAAAACAGATAGAATAGAAAATTCTGATATATATATTTTAAATTCTTGTACTGTTACTCATAAAAGTGATAATGAAGCTTTATATTTATTAAGAAATGCAAAGCATAAAAATCCTAATTGCATAACAATACTTACTGGATGTCTTGCACAAATAGAAAAAGAAAAGTTGTTAGAAGAAGATTTTATTGACTACGTTATAGGTAATGACGAAAAACTTCATATTTTTAACTATATAAATAGTAACAACAAATGCCACGCTTCTGACATAATGGAATTGTCCAAATTTAATAAAACAGTTTTAATTGACACAACAAAAACAAGGGCTAGTCTTAAAATACAAGACGGATGTGATAACAGATGCTCATATTGCATAATTCCTTTTGCCAGAGGGAAAAGCAGAAGTGCAGATATTGATTTTATTTGCAATCAAATAAACAATTTCTCAATACACGGATTTAAAGAAGTAGTCCTCACTGGAATTCATATCGGTCAATGGGGAAAAGATATAGATAAAAATCTTTTAGATTTACTCAAGGAAATAGAATTAAGAACATCTATAGAACGATATAGACTAGGTTCTCTGAACCCTTTAGAAATAAATGATGAAATGCTGGAGTTTTTAAAAACCTCTAAAAAATTCTGTCCTCATTTCCATCTTTCTTTGCAATCAGCCTGCGACAAAACTTTAAAATCAATGAACAGATTTTACACAGTGGAAAGCTACATTAACTTGATTGAAAAAATTAACAATACTTTTGAATTACCATTTTTAGGAAGTGATATCATTACAGGGTTTGCCGGAGAAACTGATGAAGACTTCGAAATTACCAGAAAAAATCTTGAAAAGTCAGGACTCTCTCAAATACATACCTTCCCTTATTCTATTAGAAAAGGAACTATTGGAGCTGAATCTACAAAACAAGTAGACGATAAAGTAAAAGAAAATAGAGCAACTATAATAAAAGAGATTTCCAAGAAAAAATTATATGAATTTATTAAAAAAAATATTGGACACGAACTTGAAATTCTCATAGAAAAACACCCTGACAAACACTCAGGCTACCTAAAAGGTATAACTAGGAACTATCTGACAGTTATCACGGACTCTAAAAATATAGAACTTACAAATTCTATACAAAAAATTAAAATTATTGAGTATAAAAATAATAAAATTTATGGAAAAATAATATAAAGAAAGGTCCTAATTAAGGACCTTTCTTTTATTTAAAAATTTACTAAATCTACTAATTTCTGCTGTTTAGCTTTGCCAACAAACGCAAAATTTCAACATATAGCCAAACAAGTGTAAGCATTAAACCAAAAGCCGCATACCATTCCATATCTTTAGGTAATAGATTTTTAGCACCTTCTTCAATAAACCAAAAATCCTGAATAAGTGACATAGCAGCTATACCTACTACAATCAAAGAAAAAACAATACCAACTAAACCTGATTCAAATATACCGGGGATACCACGTCCAAAAAGAGAGGCAACAAATTGAATTATGTATATAGCCATAACAGACAATAAAGATGTCATTAAAACAGCATAAAATCTTTCAGAAAATCTTATCAAATTAGATCGATACAATGACAACATTACCAAAAGTACTATAAAAGTACCTGCAATAGCTTGAATAGCTATCCCTCTCCAGGCTGCATCAAAATAAGCAGAAATACTTCCCAAAAATACACCTTCTGCAATTGCATACACAGGGGACAAATACTTAGCCGTCTTTTCTCTTGTAAAAATAATCACTAAAGAAGTAATAAATGCAACTATAGCACCTACAATCCCAATTGCTGAAGCTTGATCAACATGACCGGAAAGTAATAAAGACCAATTATAAATAGCTCCAGCAAAAACACAAGCTAATAAAACCAGAATTTTATTTACAGTACCTGATATCGTCATAGGTTGTGCATCTAATACTCTTTCTTGAGAATAAAAATTATCATTTAATACAGGATTTGACATAATAAACTCCTTCCTTTACCATGGTGATATTATATACGATTTTTTTATATATAACAAGAGATTAATTATTTCTTAAGGATTAGGTAATGCACTTAGAAAATTTTACTAAATTTATCAAATATTATGGACAAGGGAAAAAAACTAAAATATTTGTATTCTTAATACTTTCATTAATCGCAGGACTAATGGAATTTATTGGAATTGCTTTAATATATCCTTTTATTCTGATAATTATTCAACCAGAAAAAATAAACTATCAAATTCCATATCTTCAAAATATAGCTTATTCACATAATAATACCATAATAGCACTAATTTTGGGGTTATGTGTACTAACAATTTTCATACTAAAAAATATATTTATTATTTTTTCACAATATGTACAAAATAAATTTGTTTCAAATTGGAAAAGAGATATAACCAAAATGCTTATGCAGTATTATATCTATGCTCCATATAAAAATGTTATGAATATATCTCAATCTCATAAACTGTATGTACTGGGTACACTATGTAGCCAATCTTTAGATGGTTTTGTATTTAGAGGACTAAATTTTTTGACAAATATTATTATTATCTCAATGGTAATCTTGTTACTAATGATTAAATTTCCTGCTGCAGCAATCACTGCAATTATTTTTATTACAATCAGCATTACAATTCAAAATAAATACTTTAAAAAAAGAACTACAGCACTTGCAAAACAAATGGGAGAAGAATTCCAAACATATAATAATTCAGTATTAGAAAATATAAATAATATTAAAGAAATTAAAATACTCTCAAGTGAAGAATTTTTTTATACGAAATACCTTAACAATGAAAATACATATCGAAAAATTCAAACACAACAAGGATTTTATAACGCAATACCACCATATATAGTAGAGATCCTTGTAGTAATGGCTTTGTTAATTCTTGCTGGAATAATTTCAGCACAAAATATACAAGATTATTCCTCATTGCTCGCCTCTTTAGGTATAGTTGCAGCGTCTCTATTCAGAATTGCTCCGGCATTGAACAGACTACAAACTTCAATCATTAATATAAACGCATCAAGAGACTTTGTGAAACAAATAAATGAAGAATACGAAAAATGCAACTTATCTATCACATACAAATATAAATCTAACAGATACAAAAAAATCACTTTCAATGATAAAATTCAACTAAAGAATATAAAGTTTTCATATAATAACACTGTCAACATAATAAATAATCTATCTTTAGAAATAAATAAAGGAGATTTCATTGGCATAATTGGACTTTCAGGAGCTGGGAAAAGCACTCTTGCTGATATAATAATGGGTCTTTTACCGCCGCAAAGTGGCTCTATTTATATAGACAATACAGAATTAACAACAGAGAATTATTCTACATTTAGAAATATAATAGGCTACGTTCCTCAACAAATAAACATATTAGATAAATCCTATAAAGAAAACATAGCTTGGGGAATTCCAAACGAGGAAATTGATGAACAAGGTGTAATAAAAGCACTTCAGTCAGCACAAATATATGAATATGTAGCTGGCTTACCTGAAGGAATTCACACCAAAGTCATATCTTCTCAAAACGGTCTATCACAAGGTCAAAAACAAAGAATAGCAATTGCAAGAGCACTATATAGAGATCCTGAAATTCTTATCTTTGATGAGGCTACATCATCACTAGATGTAAAAGTAGAAAAAGAAATTACAGACATGCTTACAAAATTCAATAAAAATAAGACAATTATAGCAATAGCACACAGACTATCCACATTAAGAGCATGCAATAAATTAATTTACCTAAAAGATGGTACAATTGTCGATATTGGAACATTTGAAGAACTTTCTCAAAGATATGAAGACTTCCAAGAACTGGTTAAATTATCATCTTTTAAATAAAATAAAAAAAAGTACTTTACAATAAAAATTTTTTATTATATAATAAACACATAAGCTTTGGGAAACAATTTCACCCCGAGATTTTGACTAAAGTATAATAATAAAAAGATAATCCTCAGTAGCTCAATGGCGGAGCAACCGGCTGTTAACCGGTAGGTTGTTGGTTCGAGTCCAACCTGGGGAGTTTTTTCTATATATAGGGTTTGAATCAGGTTCAAGCCCTTTTTTAATGCCGTTTCCCAGAGTTCGATTGTTGGCTAATTTTTGGGTTAAATTGTACTGATTTTCTACTATTGTTTGGGAAACTGGTCTTAATTTTATTGCCATTAAACAGACATTGCAGGAATTTTATTTTT
>CASECH010000065.1 GCA_949286405.1 uncultured bacterium | reverse complement strand
GCAAGTGTTGAGCAAAGAGGTTATCCTTGTACAACTAAAAATAATCAAAAAGGTAATGGTATAGGCTGTGCTTGGTATGCATTGCAAGATATTTGTCCTGACGATCCAACTAAGAAGTATTGGGAATGTCTGCCATAGTATTAAGTAATAATAACGTTATGTTTTACTATTATATAGGATATTGAACTATAAATTTTTTGAATTATATTTATGATAATATTTAACTATGCTTAAACGCTTACTTATATTTTTATTTGTTCTTTTACAAGGGACGTGCTGTCTTGCTTATGAAAAACAAAGTGATGAATATTCCTGTGCTGCTTTAAGTGCATATAACCTAATTAATGATAAATGCTCTGATTGTAAAAACAATGAAATTTTACAGTTGCGTAAGCTATTAAAGACAAACTATAACGGTACTACAACATTCAATCTCTGTAATGGATTAAAAAAATATTTTGCAAAACAAAAGATTGATGTTGATATCAAATACTATGGAATAAAAAAAGTACGTAAATTTAAAGAAAAACAATACATAGATTTAAAAACTATAGAGCAATATTTGGCTAATGGCTATTCTGCAATAATTAATATTGGAGTGTATAAAAAGTTAAATAATTCATATATTAGGCAATATGGACATTATGTAAATCTTATTTCAATAAATGATAATGATTTAAAAATATTTGACCCTTATGACAAAGAAAGTGAATTTTCATGCTGGCATGTTGTGCAAGATTATGCGAGGTTAAAAAATATTAATGATAATGAAAGATATGAAACAATTAGAAATGACTTATATATCGTAGATACTCCTATAAATTACTGTGAAAAAGATGAATATGCAATAATTAACGGGGTTATATTTGTAAAATTTTTAGATGAATAGGGGTTGTATAAATTATTAAATGGTTTGATTACTAATAAAAAAGACCTTATTTAAGGTCTTTTTTATGGTGCCGATGGCCGGAGTCGAACCGGCACGAGGTTGCCCTCACAAGATTTTGAGTCTAGCACGTCTACCAATTTCATCACATCGGCTTATGTAGTTGTCATACATGTATGATACCAAAAACATTTCAAATTTCAAATAAAATTTTTATCTTTTTTTTATTAGCCTAATAAATTTTTACATAGAGCCTTTTATTATCTCGATTTTATTTAATTATATTTATAAAATTGAGGGTTTCATTTATATGTATAAAAGAATATTACTATTTACTTTTTTTATGGCTTTGTTTATTTTACCTTGTAGTGCTGCAGTGATGGAGGGTGGAGTTAGTAAAACCGGTGTTGGTGAACAAAATCGGATTATTGACAATCAGACAAATATGCCTGTACCTAATGCTACAGTTTCTATCCCTAAGCAGAATTATTCAACTACTACTGATAATAATGGTGCTTTTAATTTGAATACTCAGATTAATGGACCTCAGATTTTGTCTGTAAAAAAAGATGGTTATAGACCGTTTTCTTTAACAATTGATGATAAAATAGCTTCTGTACCTATGGTAGTTGCTATAGAAAAAAGTAATATCCAAGATATTATTCTTTCAGCAGAAATGTTCCATTTAGGAGATGACAATTATTCTAATGCTTCTGCGAATTCTACAGAATTTAAAGGTAGAGCTTTGGGACCTTATTATTCAAAGACGTTTAAAATGCCTTCGGTTTCTAAATCTGAAAAAATATATCTTGTAATCGGTTCAATTATTGGAATAGATACTATGATGGCAAAAAAAATGGGACAGAACAAAGTTTTAAACTCTTATGCATCTGCTCCTGAGGTTTATTTTAATGGTACAAAAATCTCTGAAATTCAGTTAAATGGTGATGGACAAAGAATTTTACTCCCTTCTAATTTAGTTAAACCAGAACAAAACAATGAAATAACTATTAAAACAGGTCGAAATCTTACTCAACATGCATATATTGATTATGATGATATTGAGCTTATGAATATATCGATACAATCTGAATAATAAAAAAGACTAACAAAAGTTAGTCTAAATTAAGGGAAAAAGGGAAAGGAAAAATAAAATTTTTTAATAAAACAAATTCCTCAAT
>CASECH010000064.1 GCA_949286405.1 uncultured bacterium | reverse complement strand
TATTATTTGTGGTGTTCTTGTATTTATAATTTTGAGTAGTGTACCTGGTTCAAATTTTGATGGAGGAAGTTTTGGGATTAAGTATGGTCCATTGTTAGCTTTATTATACGGGGTTGGTATGGCAATTGCTATTATGTATAAAAAACGTCTTCTTAATTCTTATAAGGCTATTTTATTGACAATAATAGCTGTACCTCTATTGTACTTTTTCGGATTTTCTTTAGGGTTTATTCCTATATGTTTTATAACTGCGTTTGAAAGTAATAATATAGAATAATTAATTAAAGATTAATTTCACTGACTTTTTCAAAAATTCTATTAAAATGAAAATATGAGTTATAAGAAATGGAGTTTTTGATATGCCAGATTTTGAGAAATTTACAAACTATTCACAAGAAATCTTAAATTCTGCTGGTGCAATTATGCAATCTCATAAAAATTCAGAATTGCAACCTGCACATATTATGTTAGCCATGATAAAAGATAATGGCTTAGTAAAGGATTATTTAACTGAATTAAAATTGTTAAATCAAGGTTTTATTGAAAAGGTGGTATCTATAGTAAATTCTTTTCCTACGATTTCAGGTCCGCCAAATGGTCAGGTCTTTTTATCAAGCCAAACATATCAGTTGTTAGATTATGCAGGTCGTCAGGCTGAGGAATTGAAAGATGATTTTATTGGTATTGAGTGTATTTTGCTTGGTATGACTCAATTGAATAATAGTGATATACAGTTACTGCTAAAAAACTATAACGTAACTGCAAATACAGTTTTGAATGTAATGAAAAAAATAAGAGGAAATAAAAAAGTGGATAATAAAAATGCAGAAGAAAATATGAAAGCTTTGGAAAAATATTCAACAGATCTTACCGCTCTTGCAAGAAAAGGAAAATTAGATCCTGTAATTGGCAGAGATGAAGAAGTAAGAAGAATCATTCAAGTATTAAATAGAAGAACAAAAAACAACCCTGTATTAATAGGAGAACCTGGAGTTGGTAAAACTGCTATTGTTGAAGGACTAGCTCAAAGAATAGTTCGAGGCGATGTTCCAGAAAGCTTGAAAGATGTAAAATTAATTTCTCTCGATTTAGGTGCACTTGTTGCTGGAGCTAAATTCCGTGGAGAATTTGAAGAACGTTTGAAAGCTGTCTTGAAAGAAGTTGAAGATTCAAACGGTGAAATTGTAATGTTTATTGATGAATTACATACAGTAGTCGGTGCAGGAGCTACTGAGGGTTCAATGGATGCAGGAAATTTATTGAAACCAATGCTTGCTCGTGGTGTTTTGCGAACTATTGGTGCTACTACAATAAATGAGTATAGAAAATATATAGAAAAAGATCCTGCTTTAGAAAGACGTTTTCAACCTGTTTTGGTTGGAGAACCTTCTGTTGAAGATACAATAAGTATTCTAAGAGGTTTAAAAGAAAAATATGAAGTGCACCATGGTATTCGAATCCTTGATAGTGCTTTGATACAAGCAGCAAAACTTTCTGACAGATATATAACAGATAGATTTTTGCCTGATAAGGCTATTGATTTGATTGATGAAGCTGCATCTTCTTTGCGTATAGAAATCGATTCAATGCCGGAAGAAATAGATAAGATGATGCGTCAAAAAATACAACTTGAAATTGAGCGTGAAGCCCTAAAAAAAGAGGATGATGACGATGCTAGAGCTAAAGTTCTTGATCTGTCAAATCAAATATCAGAACTTGAAGGAAAAATTAATACACTAAAAGCTCAATGGGAACAAGAAAAAGCTTCAATAACAGGTGAGGCAGGTATTAAAGAAGAAATTGAAAAAGTCAAAAATAAAATAGAAGAGGCAGAAAGAAATACTGATTTGCAAACTGCTGCAGAACTTAAATATGGTAAGTTGTTAGAACTAGAAAAACAACTTAAAGCAGCTCAAACTAAAGAGAAAACAGAAAATAAATTATTAAAAGAAGAAATTAGCGATGAAGATATTGCAAATGTCGTAAGTAAATGGACCGGTAGTCCAGTAAACAAGTTAGTAGAAAGTGAAAAACAAAAATTGTTGAATATGGAAGATATTCTTCATAAAAGACTAATCGGTCAAGAAGAAGCCGTAGATATCGTCTCAGATGCTATAAGACGTGCTCGTTCGGGTTTGAAAGATCCGAAACGCCCTATTGGTACATTTTTGTTCTTAGGTCCAACTGGTGTTGGAAAAACTGAACTTGCAAAATCATTGGCAGAATTTATGTTTAATGACGAAGACGCATTGATACGTATTGATATGTCAGAATATATGGAAAAACATAATGTATCTCGTTTAGTTGGAGCTCCTCCAGGATATGTTGGCTATGATGAAGGAGGCCAATTGACTGAAGCTGTTAGACGTAAGCCTTATTCTGTAGTGCTTTTTGATGAAATTGAAAAAGCTCATCCTGATGTATTCAATATTATGCTTCAAATTTTTGATGATGGGAGATTAACAGATTCAAAAGGAAGGACAGTCGACTTTAAAAATACTTTAATAATAATGACAAGTAATATCGGAAGTGACATCATTCTTGAAAATACTTTAAATTCAATGGTTTCTCAACAAGACTTTGAAGAAACGAAAAACAAGGTAATGGATGTTCTAAGAAGTCGTTTCAAACCTGAGTTCCTAAACAGAATTGATGAAACTATTTTCTTTAAGGGGTTAACATTAAAAGAATTGTCACAAATCGTTGATATTCAAATGGATTATTTGAGACGACTGTTGAAAGATCAAGAAATTGATTTCATTATTACAGATGATGCTAAAGAATTTCTTGCGACAAGGGGATTTAATCCTGTATATGGTGCAAGACCTCTAAAAAGAGTAATTAGGCAATTAATTGAAAATCCTCTTTCAAAACAAATTCTTGCTCAAAAATTCTTGCGAGGTGATACCGTAAAAATAGATGTGGATAATGATGAAATTGTTTTTTCAAAAATTTAATAATTTACTCAAAAATGCTATCTTAAATTAGATAGCATTTTTTTTGTTAATTTTTATGTTAACTTTTTTATGAAAAATTTTGTTTGCACTATAATTTAGGTGTTAGGAAATTTTATGAAAGTCGATTTTAAACTAACTAATACCCCAAGCTTTGGCTTGTCTATAAAAACTCATGAACTGGTTACTCGTAAGTCAATGGCTAATTTTAATGACTTTTCAAATAAGGAATTAGATTTGTTTGGTGATTATGTTCAACGACCTGATTATGATGAAACTGGCTTGAAGATATTTGGTAAAGAAACCTGTAATAATCATTTTTTTATCCAAGACAAATTTTTCATCCTAGTTTGAGTCATTTAGATTTTGATGGGAAACATAATGCATTTTCCAGATATGCATATCATATTGCTTCTATGTTTTCTGAATTGAAGGATGGTTATTCTGATTCTGTTATTGAACATGCAGCAAGAGCTAAGCATTTTTTAGATGATATGTCTGTTGGATTGCACATTGAAAGAGGAACTTTTCTAAAAAAATATTTTGATTTAAAAATGCATCAGAGTTATGAGAATTATATTTTGAATAATCAGGATGATTTTATTGCTAATTATTCAAAGTCAAAACTTCCGAAAAATAATAAAAGTTTTATTGATTTATTCATTAATACTGTAAATATCTCCTTAGAGAATGAATTTCCTAATTTAAAAAATGTTGTAAGGTGGAATTCAATTTCTCAAAATACGATAAATTTAAATATAGATTCTTCTAATGAGTTTTTTCGCTTATTTAGAGTTTTGGTAAAATCTAAGAATAAACTTTTATAAAAAAAGGAAGAGATTTTAATACCTCTTCCTTTTTTAATTATTTAGTCAACCAAATTGTAAATGTTACATTTTTATCTTGTTTAGGAATTATTTCAATTTCTTTTCCTCTGCCTATTATTCCTATGTAGTTAAAGAATTGTGCAAATCGTTTCCCTTTATATTTAAGAATTTCAAAACCATCAATGGTAAGATCTGAATTAAATTCTATAATTTTTCCTTCTGCATCTTTAGTTTTGAATTTCTTAAATTGGATTTGTGCACTGTCATAATCCCAACCGTTGTCTTGTACATAATCTACATAACCTAT
>CASECH010000063.1 GCA_949286405.1 uncultured bacterium | reverse complement strand
ATATGACTGGGACAGAGAAGTTACAACATGCAAGCCTGATTACTATAAATGGACTCAATGGCTATTTTTACAATTATATAAAAAAGGACTGGCATACAAAAAAGAAGCTGCAGTAAACTGGTGTGAGGAATGTGGAACAGTTCTGGCAAATGAACAAGTAATCGATGGAAAATGCTGGAGATGTGACCACGTTGTAGAAAAAAAATATTTATCTCAATGGTTCCTAAAAATAACAGATTACGCAGAAGTCCTACTAGAAGACTTAGATAAACTTCCAGGCTGGGGCGATAATGTAAAAACAATGCAAGCAAATTGGATTGGAAAATCACAAGGTGCTATTTTAAAATTTAAAGTTGTAGAAAAAGACATGGAAATTCCAGTCTATACAACAAGACCGGATACAGCATATGGTATCACTTATCTTGTAGTTGCTCCGGAATACAAAGACATCGAAACTTTAACTACTCCTGAAAACAAAGAAGCAGTTGAAGCATACCGTGCAAATGCAAGAAAAATGACAGAGATTGAAAGATTATCAACGGAAAGAATAAAAACAGGTGTACCTTTAGGTACCCATGCAATCAATCCATTTACAGGAGAACAATTCCCTCTATGGACAGCAGACTACGCGTTAGTAGAATACGGTACAGGAGCAGTAATGGCAGTACCTACGCATGACACAAGAGATTATGATTTTGCAAAAAAATATAATCTTCCAATGAAAGTGGTTATCCAAAATCCTGAAAATCCTTCAGACTGTAAAGATGAAGCATACACAGAACCTGGAATTTTAGTAAATTCAGGGGAATTTAGCGGAATGAAAAACGAAGAAGCTAAAAAAGCAATCACTCAAAAAGCAGTACAAGAGGGCTTTGGAGAATTTAAAACTCAATACAGACTTCGTGACTGGTTAGTATCTCGTCAAAGGTACTGGGGAGCACCAATCCCTGTAGTATATTGTGAAAAATGTGGTATACAACCTGTACCGGAAGATCAACTTCCTGTTCTATTGCCAAAAGATGTTGACTTTAGCGTAGTAGGCAAATCTCCTATCACAACATCAAAAACATTTATAGAAACAACTTGTCCTTGTTGTGGTGGACCTGCAAGACGCGAAACTGATACAATGGATACATTTGTTTGCTCAAGCTGGTATTACCTACGTTATTCTGATGCAAAAAATGATAAAATGCCTTTTGCAAAAGACAAAGTTAACCACTGGCTGCCTGTTGATCAATATGTAGGCGGTATTGAACATGCTATATTACACTTACTATACTCAAGATTTTTCACAAAAGCTCTAAGAGATTTAGGGTTGCTTGACTTTGATGAACCGTTTAAAAATCTTCTAACCCAAGGTATGGTACTAAAAGACGGTTCCAAAATGTCTAAATCAAAAGGAAATACAGTTGACCCTGATGAAATATTCGAAAACTACGGAGCTGATACAGCAAGATTATTCATTCTTTCTGACTCACCTCCTGCAAGGGATTTCGATTGGTCAGATGCAGGTGTAGAAGGATGTTATAAATTCTTAAACAGAGTATGGCGTCTAATCTCTACTAATTCTGAAAATGTTAAATTAGATTATAAAATTGAATTTCCACTAACTAAAGGAAATGATGATTTAGTTCGTGAGGTTCATATGGCAATCAAAGGAATTTCTAATGATATCGCCAATGACTTCCAATTTAACACTGTAATTTCAAAATACAGAGAATTAGTTAACGCTATATATGACTGGTGTGGAAAGAAATCAAACCTTAATGACCAGGACAAAAACGTACTAAGCTTTGCGATCACATCATTAATTAAATTGATGTCACCGGTTGCAGTACACTTAACAGAAGAAGCTTGGCATGATTTGGGAGCTAATAGTTCAGTACACGATGAACAATGGCCTGATTATGATGAAAACTTAGCTAAAGCAAGTTCAATCACTCTTGTAGTTCAAATTAACGGAAAAGTTAAAGACAAAATTGAAGCAGATGAAGCATCTTCTCAAGAAGAACTAAAAGAGTTAGCTCTAAACAGTCAAAAAATTAAAGACCTTACTGAGGGCAAAACAATTGTTAAAACAATTGTAGTTCCTAAAAAATTGGTTAATATTGTCGTAAAATAGAAAGACGTACAACTTTATACATAAAGGACCTGTTTTTAACTAAACGGGTCTTTTATTTTCTGTATAAACCACTCGGGATAAAATCAATTTTTTTTGCATTTTATTAACAAAAAGCATATATCTTTGATAGATTATTTTTTTGTATTATAATTTTAAAAGTTAGATACAGTTTTTAGGGATAGAGTTTTGAAAAAGAAATATTATTTTATCGCCATTGGCGGTGTAGGAATGAGTGGTTTAGCAAAATATCTTTTAGAAAACGGATGTGAAGTATCCGGCTCAGATATTTGCGATAGTAAATATATACAAAAATTAAGAGATTTAGGTGCAACAATACACATTGGGCATAATGCTGATAATGTACCTGATGACGCAGTTGTAGTTGCTAGTACAGCAATAAAATCAGACAACCCAGAAATAATAAGAGCGAAAGAACTTGGACTAAGCATATACCATAGATCAGATGTTCTTGCAGAAATCTCAAGATGGGGCAAGTTTTTCTTGGGCTATTCAGGAACTCACGGAAAAACAACAACAAGCGGTCTTTGTTCTTATGTTTTAGAAAAAGCAGGATTGTTACCATCATACGTAGTAGGTGGAATAATTCCTGACATAGGTACAAATGCACACTGTCAAGATGGAAAATTCTTTGCCGCAGAGCTTGATGAAAGTGATGGAACAATTATAAAATACGCTCCAAATATCTGTGTAGTAAATAACTTGGAAGCAGATCATTTGGATTTTTATAAAGAAGGTCTAAAATCAATTCTTGAAACATTTGAAAAATTCATATCAAATATGAATGAAAAATCTATTGTACTAGTTAACAACGATTGTGAAGCGACCAAAAATCTTCACAGCCACAAGACAATTTCTTTTGGAATTTCTTCTGAAGCTGATTATACGGCAAAAAATATCATATTTAATGAAGACTATACTACATTTGACATCTATTACAAAAATAACTTTTTGACAGATTTAAAAATAATTTTAAGAGGAAAACATAACGTATATAATGCGCTATCAGTTCTTGCCAGTCTTCACCAAGCTGGAGTCAATTTAAATTTAGTAAAAGAACATTTTGCCACATTTACCGGAATGGGAAGAAGATTCCAAAAAGTTGGAGAATTCAATGGGATAACAATATTTGATGATTACGCTCATCACCCAACAGAAATCAAAGCAACTTTATCATCTGCAGAAGGTATGAAAAACAAAAATATTATAGCAGTTTTTCAACCTCACAGATATACAAGATTAAAGACTTTGTGGAATGAGTTTTTAAATGCTTTTGAAGGTATCGATAAAGTAATAGTAACTGATGTATATGCAGCATCTGAAACACCTATTGAAGGCGTAAATTCAGAAAAGTTTGCAAAAGAACTTTCTTCTCATATAAATGTCCCTTGTGAGTACATTGCAGGAGATATGAAAACAGTTGCAGATAAACTATATCCGACACTAAAAGAAAATGATGTTGTAATAGGACTTGGAGCAGGTACCATAACTATGCTGGGCAAAGAATTAATTTCTTTAAGCAAAGAGGTTGTTAATGCATAGGATTGAAAAAAAAGAAAATTTTTGCATTAAAAATATGACATCATTTAAAATTGGTGGCGATATTGCAAAGATTTATTTTCCTAAAAATGAGATTGAATGTGCTGAAGTATTAGAACGCAATCCTAATATAAGAGTTTTTGGAAACTGGTCTAATACATTGGTTTCATCATATGGATTCGATGGAGAAGTTATGTCAACTTCAAAAGTTGATAATATAATTATAGAAGATACAAGAATTATTGCCGGAGCTGGGGTAAAAGGACCTATGTTATCCAAAATAGCTATGGAAAATGGTCTTAGCGGACTGGAATTTATGATTGGTTTTCCCGGCTCAATTGGTGGCGAAGTCTATATGAATGCATCAGCTCATGGACAAGCTATTTCAGATGTTATAGAAAGTGTTACCTTATATTCTGAAGATGAAGGATTTTTCAGACTTTCTAAAGAAGAGATGCAGTTTGAATATCGAAAATCTATATGTCATAACAATCCATACATAGTACTAGGTGCAGAATTTAATCTCAAAAAGAAACCAATAGATGAAATAAAAGCAAAAATGGAAGAAAACTTATCTTTCAGAAAATCACACCAACCGATGATGACTCTTGGCAATGCAGGTAGCATATTTAAAAATCCTCAAGGAGATTCTGCAGGCAGACTACTAGATAGCTGTCAAGTTAAAGGAATGAGAATCGGAGGGGTAAAAGTTTGGGAAAATCACGCTAATTTTATAGTTCATGATAACAACGGAACATCACTTGATGTTTTAGAATTAATGTTACAGATGTATACAAAAGTTTATGAAAAATATAATATAAAACTAGAACCTGAAGTAAGATTTTTAGGTCATAATAACTTGAGAGAGGTTGAAATATGCAAAACATTGTATCAAAAGTAGATAAAAATGCAAAAATCGCAGTATTATGCGGAGGAATGTCTTCTGAAGCGGAAGTATCAATGAGATCAGGAAAAGGCTGTTTTGATGCACTACAACGTTTAGGTTTCAAAAATGCAGAAATGGTAGTAGTGGATAAAGATATCGCCTTAAAATTAAAAAATGGAAACTACGATTATGCCTTTAATGCACTACACGGCAAATATGGCGAAGACGGTTGTATTCAAGGCATTTTAGAGATTTTACAAATTCCATATACAGGTTGTGGAGTTATGTCTAGTTCTTTATGCATGAACAAAGAATACACAAAAAGAATACTTTCTACTTGTCCTGATATCCCAATGGCAAAATCAGCTTTTGTTAGAAAAGGTGATGATATTTTTGAAAAAACTAAAGACTTGACTTACCCGTTATTTACTAAACCTGTATCAGAAGGTTCTAGCTTTGGAATGACAAAAGTAAACAGTAAAGAAGACCTTAAAGCAGCCTATGAATTAGCTGTAAAATATAATGATGACGTACTTATTGAAGAATTTATTGACGGATTTTGTGTAACAGTAGGAGTCTTGGAATGCAACGGCGAACCTTTTGCAACAGAAATACTTGAAATCAGGCCTAAAAATGAATGGTATGACTTTGAAGCAAAATATACAAGTGGAATGTCAGATTTTATAGTCCCTGCAAATCTATCAGAAGAAGTTACAAAACACGTCAAAGAAGTTGCAGTAAAAGCTTTTGAAACAGCAGGATGCAGAAGTGTTTCAAGAGTTGATT